>NZ_JAYGJQ010000002.1:1200000-1500000 GCF_035013165.1 Bacteriovorax sp. PP10 | reverse complement strand
GAAGCAGAGACTCGCGCTCTTGCTATGGTTGAAAAAATGGATGAGCTTGGATTCGGGAACTGTACGAACGAAGCTGAGTGTGAAGCTCAATGTCCGAAAGGGATTAAACTTGATAACATCGCACGTATGAATCGTGGAGTTGTTAGAGGGTTATTCGCTGCTAGAAAGTAGAACAAATGATAGGGCCTCTTCGGAGGCCCTTTTTTTTACTGATCGTTAACTTTCTCAATATTTTTTGAACCTGAATCAATAAGCCCTTGTAAAATATCCGAGCACTCTACCCTTGGTAACATCTTCTCTCCCAACAAGACATTATCATCCTGACACTTTTTAAGTCTCTTGTAGACCAACTGACAATACTCAATCGTTTTGAATTTATAAGTTCCAATTGAAGTCTCTAAAACACCTTTTTGTTCAGTACAAAAATCGCCCTCGGCAAAAACGCTTGGAGATAAACAAAACATTGCGAACATCAGGATCTTTTTCATAAAACCTCTTAAGGAACTATAATAGAGTTCATCGCCTCACCATAACGTTTTAGAGTTATCAGTGACTTATTCCATTATTTTCCTCTCACTACTGCCAATATTTTGCCTCCTGAGTATTGATAATCGATAGCAGCTAAACGATTATAAGGAATGTTTTTATACTCCAACACCATTAAGGCCTTCATCGCCCGCGTCCGCGAAGACGTGCGTGAAATCATCAATGCCGAAATGAATTTAAAAATGGACCGCAGCCGCGTTCTTTATAAAGGTGTTTTATATCCACTAAACATTGTCGTCTTTGAGGACAACTCTCGTTTAGGGTATTTCGACTCGCGCACTTATGAATTAGGCCTTTCTAAAAAACTAATGTTCCAGGCAAAAGATAAAGTCCTAAAAAACATTATCCGCCACGAGCTTGCCCACTTCGTTGCTTACATCCTGCACGGGACACACGTCATGCACGGAGATGAATTCAAAAACATCTGCAGAAGTTACGGATGGGATACTGAAGTTGAGCGCGCTTACGGAAACGTCGTTTTAGAAAACGATAAAATCGAAGGCGACCTTAAAACTGAAAAACTATTAGAGCGCTTAAAAAAACTTCTCGCTCTTACCAGCAGTGATAACCCTCATGAGCGTGAACTTGCTACTCTAAAGGCCAATCAGCTTTTATTAGAGCATAACCTGGACATGACCAGACAAACTCACGTTGAAGATGAAACGGTGTACGTCAAACGTGTATTGGAAGCCTCTAGAAAACAAACGAAACACGTAGCGATCTATGAAATTCTAAAAACATTTTTCGTATCCCCTGTTTTTAACCATGGCCGTGGTATTTTTTATCTGGAAGTTATCGGTGACAAAACAAGTGTTGAACTTGCTGAGTACGTCGCGCACTTTTTAGATTTAGAATTAGAAAATATGTGGAAGGATGCCTCAAAAAAAAATCCGACCTTCAAAGGCCTTACTGCTAAAAATTCTTTTTTCAGAGGTGTCTCTAAAGGATATGTTGAAAAGATTGAAACGCAGAAGAAGAAAACAGCGCAGAGTTTTGAGCTCGCTATTATTGAAAAGAATCTAGCGGCGCAAATGAAGACGGTTTACTCGAGAATTGGCCACTCTTCCATGAGTGCTGGCACTCATCACCATGGTGCAAATGCGGCCGGAATTGAGTCTGGAAGAAATTTAAGTATTAAACCTGGGGTAAGCAATAAGTCTGGAAAAACCCTGCTTCTTTCATAGCCTGCCAACCCCTTCTCTTGAACAATCTCCATTTCTCTTTCGAGAAACCTTATATTTTCAAGACATTAACACCTGTACATGCTGACTACAGTAGGCCGTAATTCTTACACAACGTCCTGATTAAATTGAGTCCAATCCAGATTTCATTTATCGTGAGGTAACTAAAATTATTTCAAATGAGTATTTATGAAAAAGAACTTAATTCTAATCGCCCTATCTTCAATGTTGTTATCAACAGCAATTTTTGCAGATGATATCGATATGCCAGTAGTAAAAAAACCAGATGTACTACTAGAAGGCACTCAGCAAACTTTAACTGCTGAACAGATTGCATCTATTCTTCCTTGGGCAAAAAATTCAAAAAGCTTTCTTGCTGATTTAATTTCAAGTACACAAGGCCTGAATACGAATGATAAGATCGAGAGACTAACTGATGGGATTAAACAAACAGTTGGCGAAAGCGCTCCAAAAAAATCAGAACTATTCATGAGATATATCTTGAATCGTTCATTGGTTATTACAGAAACATTAGATGCTGAAACTGACCGCGACGCCGTTGGATCTAACGATACAAAACTACGTGTTCTTTTAACGTCAGCAAAACTTGCGATTAAGTATTACGATATTGATCTTAACAGCTTAACGAATAAAACGGTAATGCCATTTGAGATCTTCGGTATTGACTACTTTAATTTCTTAAATGATTTAAACAAATCAATCTTCGATGCTTCTGCTCAGTACAAAATTCAAAGAATTTCTCTTGAATGGCTACAGTGGGATTTATACAGATCTCTAAACAATACAACTTATGCTGCACAAATTGTTAAGCTAAACAATGCACTTAAAATTTTACCTTCAAAGAAGGTGTCTGATGCTCAAGCAATTGCCAACATTAAACAAATGAAGAAAACGATTGAACTATTAGATATACCTGAAATTAAAAACAAATCAGAAAGAATTGAACAAAACAGCAATGAATCTGAAGTAAACGACAATGAATCCGAAGAAGACGACAATGAGTACTCAAGATTCAATGATGGTAAACAATATTTTTACAGTACTTCAAAAGAGAAATGTTTTCCAGTAAGCCAGGACAATACTATTATGTACTCATCAAAAGTTAATTCTAACTTTTGTTTCCAGGCAGGACAGTATCACTACTCTACATCGAGAAAGGAATGCTTCAAGGTTTCAAAAGGTAATGATATTATGTATAGCGACCGAGTTGCCGATAAGTTCTGTGCGGCAAAAAACACTTTTCACTACAGCACTTCACGTGAAAAATGTTATCAGGTTTCAAAATATAATGACATTATGTACAGCTCACTCGTAAACGATAAGTACTGCGCCAAAGAAGACACATCTTACTACAGCACTTCACGTGAGAAATGTTATCAGGTTTCAAACGCTAATGACATTATGTACAGCTCCCGCTTAGATGACAAATATTGTGCTCTGGAAAATCAATACTACTATAGCTCAACTAGAGGAGCGTGTTTTAAGCAATCTAAAACCAATGACATTATGTATAGCTCTAAAGTTGATAATAGTTACTGCACAAATTAAATCTATAATCATCAAGGCGTGTTGAAATTTTAAACACGCCTCTGTAATCTTTGCACTCACTCCCCTACCTCCGCTAATCTAAGTTACTCTATAGAAAACACCCCCTCATGGAGTCTATAATGAAAAGTTTTTTAGCACTTGCCCTTCTAGCTATTTCTTTCTCATCACAAGCTGTCGTCGTTGCACGCCTTACGAATATTGAGTGCGTAAGTTTAGACGGTAGTAAGTCAATTCATATGACATTTGACTCTTCAAAAAGTATGTTTGGAACGCAAGTTTTCGAAATCAACGGTCAACCAGTTACCAGTGAAATAATGAAAGGAAATGAGTATAGAGTTAAAACGGCCAGTGAACTTCATGTTTTCTCTATGAAATCTGATAAAGACTTTACGACATCTCTAGAGTCTATCGATCTTGAAAATGAAGTGAAGATGGAATACGACGAAGAAACTGGTGATTATGTTAATGATCCATTTGTCATTAATGGTGTGAAAACTGAAGTGGACTGTCACACGGAAACAAAATTTAGATTAAGAAAATAATTAAAAATAAAAAGGGAGCCTAGGCTCCCTTTTTTATTTGTAACTAGTTCTTAGTTGTCATGACTTCGACGTTAGATCTGGCCTCTGCCATACTCCCATTAAAAGGAGTTTCAGCAGTGTAGTAAATTTTGTAACTTCCATTAGCGATAGTATTTGTTCTAAACCCTAAACGCATATGTTCTACCACCTGATCAGTCACTCTTTTTACGATCACTTTTCCAGTTGAGTCTTCAATAATAAAAGTCACTCGTTGAGGAATAACCGGTGCTGCTTTCACATCAATATCAAATTCAATTCTTCCTTTCTGTGGTTTTTTAAGATCAACACCACGGACACCGGCAAAAGAAATCGTTGTTTGCGGTTCATGGTTTACAACTAAAAACTCTCTGACTTGAGATTTTTTATCACCACTCTTTGCATACACTTCATAACGGCCGTCTTTTAATTTTTGAGTATCAATCGTCATCCCACACTCTTGTGTAGATGTTCCCTGGCAAGACACAACATTCATCGTATCTGTATCTCCAGCAATCACCACTTCACTGGCAGCAGGTTTTGCTAATTTAACCTGGATCGTTTCTGTTCCACTTACATACTGATGGTCTGTTGGGTTCGCAATTGAGATATAGTTATCTTCCGGAGTTGTCTGGTAGGCCCATGTGCTGTCTCCAATCCCCGATTTATCATCGTAAGAAACGCGGATGAATCCGTTTTCTCCCCAATCCGGGCCCCAGCTGTTTCTGACAATCCAGTAGCGTCCTTCATCGTTGAATCCCACTAGAGAAACGGCGTGGCCACCAACTCGTTTGTTGCTTACTGATTTATAAACACCAGAGCTATAAACCATGAAGTCTTCATAAACTGTAAGTGTTGTAACCAGCGGCCCTTTTTTAAGTGCCTCTTTTACTTTTGAAGAAACTCCACCGCCACCACTTGGTGAATTGAAGTTGGCGATTCTGTATGTTCTTTCTGTTTGGTTCTGGCAGAAGTTCTTTTTACATTGAACGTCTTCACCAGTTGATCCCGATGCATAAGGTGCACATGAAGAGTCTACGACTCCTTTATTCTTTAAAAAACTTGCTGCTGAACTTGGAAACCATCCCATATCACAAGCTCCACCACCGCAGTTGAAAAGCTGCTGAGGTGAAAATGTTGGAGTCAACCATGGTAGTGTTGAATTAATTCTGTACTGAGCTTCTAAAGTGGCCACTGATGCGAAGGCCACGCAAGAGCCACAATTCCCTTGATCCATCACTGAACCAAGCCAATTGACTCCTTCAACATTTCTCCAGTCCCATGCCTCCAGTGCTCTGGTCCTGTCTTCATATAGACCATTTCCTTCCGGAAGATCCTTTGATCCTAAAAGCCTTTTGATTTCAAAATCGCTTAAGCGAGAAATTCTATTCTCACGGGCAATCCATCCGCCTTTGTTTTTTTGAATAAGAGAGTTGATCGAGTTAACTGAGATGCTAGAAGCTTGAGCAGAGACATTTAACGCTAATACTGCGAGGACAATCCATTTTTTCATATTCATTCCTTGATAAAGAAAATGGGAGAGAAATTTACATTCTCTAATTCCGCGCCTGTCGCGAGTCTTTCGCAACGGAAATGTTGTAACATGTTCTTACTTTGAAATAATTAGGAGTACTGAAGAAATTCTAGACGAGTTTATTATCCGGCCCAAAAATCCACTTGTGTTGCTGACCAATCACGCGGAAGTGACCACCGTTTTCTTCGTTCCAGTTTAGAACATTAATAAAACGATCAAGAGGAAATTCTTCTTTTGTGTTGTAACAAGGAGTCAGTACCCATGGAAAGTTAAGCGAACTCTCAGTCCCTGAAAGACCTTTGAATGCATCCATGACTGAATCGAAATCAGTGCGGTCAGAAATAACAGCTTTTAACTGAAACTTATTTTTGTACTGAGTGTTCATCTTCTGAATATTTTTAAGCGGAGTGCGCACACCAGTCGATGGCGTCTTATAATCAAAACTAATGTAATCAACTAAATCAAAGATCTCATCCACGACTCTTGTTCCGGCCGCTTCGATATTGATGAAGTACCCTCTTTCTTTAAGCGCTTTAACTAACGCTAAAACGTGAGGCACGTGACTTGGGTGAAGTGGATCTCCCCCAGTAATAGAAACGTTCTTAATAGACCCGTTATGGCCTTCAGAATGAACGCGATCCAGGATCTCTTCAACATCAATCCCCATCTCTTTATCGAATTCCCACGTGTCTTTTGAATCGCAGTTAATGCAACCAACAGAGCAGCCTTGGTAGCGCACGAAGATTTGCGGACGTCCAACAAAGACGCCTTCCCCTTCGGTGGCACGGTAAATAGAATTTATGAGGTGATTTCCTTTCATGTAATCGCATTTTTTACAGGGATGCCGTGGAAGCGTCAAACTCCAAAGGTTAAACAGGTAGATTTTTCAGTATTTTTGCTCAAAAAAGGTGATAAAATGGTCTTATGAATGAAAATTACCAACGAATATACTTGGATACTATCGAGAAACTCAAAAACGGTCAGAGACCACAGATTAAGCTCACGCCTGAGCTTTTAGCTGAATTGAAGCAGGAATGGGCCCGTGCCCTCGCCAATGGCACTGACAAAGTTCTTCAAAATGAAACGCTAAAAAAGATTTTGTGCATTCTGGATAATTCACAAACAACCACCAGCGAATTGAATGAACTCTTCTTTAAGACACTCAAAGAAATTAAAGACCATGAAATGATCGTCTATGCTCTTTCTGCTTCACAAAAGCACGTGATCGCTGACGGATTAAAAAACGGAACAATGATCTCGATGGAGTATTTTGAAATACTAAAGAATCTCCTAATGAGTAAAAATCCTGAAGTCAAAGAATGGACTCTTAGAACAATTGAAACGATGGGGCCGCTTAGTCTTAGACTAAAAAAAGAAGTGCTGGCCGCAAAACCAGGTCTTATGAAAATTTTTAATCAACACCAAAAAGCGAGTTCGCAGTTGATTGATTATTTAGAAAAAGAATGGAAGAGAATGTTAGGGTAATAAATCATGGTTAAAAATTATAACGAAGAAGAAGTCAGAAAATTTTTACAAAAAAACCACGATCCTCAATCTCAATTGGAAAAATTAGCTACGTACAAAAATGCTGCGAACCTGCAACTTTTCGAGACGGATTATCACGAAACTCACCAGGTAAATGTCATTCCAGATAAAAATGTTGCACCTGCTGCGTTTATTCCAGATAAACTCGATCCAAAAAAATTTCGCGCTCACCCTGTGACAATCCGAGCAATGAGAAAAGATCTATTTATGGGTGGAGAAGACTTTGTTGACCTAGAGCACATCATAACTTGCGCGTCATGCAAGACCGACGTTGATATACAATTCTGGCACTTCTGCCCTTACTGCGAAGCCTCTTTTCCCAATGGTATTAAGTAAAACTTAATGATTGTATTAGTAAGATGTTAAGCTTTGTTAGATTTTAATAATTTACTAGATTAGTCGCGCATCTGTATTGTCAATTTCCAGAAACACAATATTAATTGTTCTTTAGAATGTTTGCCACTGCTTTAATCATTGAGGATAAATGCAGTATTTTTCAGGAGTAAGAATGAAAAGAGAGAATGCTTATCTGTCAGACAAACAAATCGGAATTTTGAAAGAAAAGTTACTAGCGGACAAAGAGCGTATTTCGAACAAAAAAATGGAACACGAGCAATACCAACTGGACAGAAATGAACTTTCTGATCCTTTAGATGAAGCAAGTGTTAACACACAAACTTCTCACGATATTCGTTTCATTAATCGTGAAAACTTCTATTTAAAGAAGGTTAATAAATCGCTTGAAGCAATGACTCGTGGAACTTACGGTCTATGCGAAGAATGTGATGGAGAAATCGGATTTGAAAGACTAAGTGCTCGCCTGACAGCTGAACTTTGCATCGCTTGCAAAGAAGAAGCGGAAATGGCAGAGAACAACAATTTCTTTGATAAAAAATCAAAGTCATTGGGAAGAGCTCTTCACGATACTATTCGTTAATTTAATTTAAGTTAAAATTTGAATTGAAAATAAAAAGGCCTGCAAGCAATTGCGGGCCTTTTTTATTTTAGAGAAGCTGCTTCACCGACAGGATGCTGATAGAGATTGAGTTCAATGTATCGAAGATCCACTTGTTTCTTCAATTCACTCATCGCTTCGACTTCCTTACCATGAAACTGTGGTTGTAACGTTACCTTCAACGTCGTCCCACTAATAGTGCTCACCGATTTTACTATCGATGTAAAATGTTCTGATTGAAGGAGTTCTTTTTGATCCAGAGTCTTCACTCCGACAATCAACTCTCCCCACTTATATCCATCACAAATATCTCCGTCTGAACTATTAGCTTCAAGACCGCCAAGAGATCTCATGACTAATTTTCCTTTCACAAACTTCACCCACAAACAAACTGGTTTGTGATCAAGTTCTGTTTTCACAACTAAACTAGAACCGTATCCACCACAATGAAGTGATAAATCATTAGTTAGAGTTTTCTTTTTCTTTGATGGATTTAATAAATCTGAAACCTGCTCTTCTATATCGTCGCGAGAAATAAAAAGTGATTCACGGTCATTAAAGCTCGCAATTTTTAAGAACTCCCCTTGCTCATACCAACACGCCCCTTCAGAGAGTGTCTGCACGTTCGCATCTTCGGCCATCGCCACACTGGAAAATGCCAGTGAGAGCGATATTGAGAGCATGAATTTATAAAAACGGGATAATCCCATTGATACAGTCCTTCATAAGGTTTACTTTAGTAGTCCTATCGGATATTGAAAAAATAAGTTTACTTTTTTACTCTGATATTAATTTTTAAGGGTTTAGGGCATAATAGAGATATGAGAGAGCTGATTTATATAGTGGTCGAGTCCTTTTACCAGAAGGCCATCAATGATGTGCTTCTAGGCTATCATTTTGCCCGTTTTAGAGACCCTGAATACCTGGCCTCTCACTTAGAGCGTATTACGACTTTTTGGGAAATGCAGCTTACTGGGAAGGTTACAAGGCCTCTGGAAGGCAAGCAGTTTCAACTTCTCTTCACTCACCTTCAATTAGGGATTAAACGCGGCGAGCTTGGCCGCTGGATTGTTTTATTTCATAAGACTTTGGATGAATTGGAAGAGCAGTTTAAAACTCAGGCCGAAGCCTCCGAATTGGCCGAAATTCAGCTTATCACTGCTGAATGGAAGAAGAGAATTGCGTTTTTTGAAGAGCGCTTTAAATCACATCCTATGATGTTTAAAAGTCCTTCTTAATAAATTCTAAAAGTTTTAATCCATCAACTTTCGGGATTCCATAGGCCGGATCATTGTCAGGAAATTTTTCAAAATCACCAGTCGCCTTAAATCCACGACGTTCATAAAATGCAATCAATTCAGGTCTGACATTTAAAACTGTAATTTTCATTTCAGTAAAAGATTCTTTTTTTGCGATGTCGACGACGTGAGAAATCATCGTCTTCCCTAGCCCTTTGCCTTGGTATTGTGGTGATGTTGTCAGCATTCCAAAATAAAGACGCTCAGTCCCTTCTCTATTAATGTACACACAACCGATCAGATTATTTACTTCATCAAAGGCCATCTCGATTTGCGCCTTCGGAGTCTTTAACATAGATAAAATAAGCTCAGGAGTTGTTCTTGTTCCGCCAATGTAATCAGCTTCAGTGGTCCAGCCTTGTTTGGAGTCTTCTCCACGGTAGGCCGAATTAACAAGTTCAGAAATTTTTTGGGAGTCTTCTGGATGAGCAGTCTTGAATGTAATGCTCGCTATATCTTTAGTGTCCGCCGCCACCGCCGCCGCCTTCATGATGTTCCATTGGAGGAATGTTAACTGGTTTTCTCTGAGTTCTGCGCTTTGGATTGACCGCATGGAATCTCGAGATCACTAGATCTTCTAATATCGGTTCCCCTTCAACTTTATCAAAAAGCCAATTGCGAGAGTAATACTGGTTTAATCTTAGTGCTTCGTCTTTTGCTTGTTTTTCAGTTTCAAAAGCAATCGCTGCAAAACTTAATCTTTCATAAATCATCGCCTTTGAGTTAACTCGGTCAACTCCAGGAGAATAGTCAGAATAGTTAATGGCATTAGCGCTGTTTTTGTCGGGAGTCGCACTAGTTGTGTTTATGATCGTATCGAATTCTTCCTGCGTGTATAAAACCACCGGAGCTACTTCTTTTTTCGAGCAGCCCAGGGTGATTAGTAAACTTAGAGTAAGAATTAAAACTTTAACCATAAACTATCTTCTAGTTGCCTTTTTTGGTCTAGGAGCACTCTTGAAAGTATCAGGTGCTCTCTTTTTAGTGTTCGTGTTTGATTTAGGGTTTGTTCTAGCGTTTGGCTTAGCATTCCCTTTTGAGTAAGGCTTAGCTGATTTATCTGTTCTTCCGTCTGTATTACGAGTCGGCTTCTTAGTAGCTTTAAGCTCTTCTCTCTTATATCTTGGAGTCGAAGTGCTCTTAACAACTTTAACACCTTTTCTTTCAGTTTTCTTTCTTGGGTTCACTTTTTCTTTAAGTGTATCAAGCTGCTTTTTCTTTTTATCAAGTTTCGTTTCAATCGTTTTTGCTTTGATTGCTTTTACAGCAGAGAATTTCTTCTCATCAAAAGAAGTTAATCTGATCGCCGTTTGATTTTTAATCGCTTCGTTGATTCTTGCGATAATGTTTACGTCTTTTGGTGTCACAAGGTTGTAAGCAAACCCTTCAGTTTGTCTTCTACCAACACGTCCACAACGGTGGATGTAATACACAGCTTCGAACGGTAGATCGAAGTTCATAACCCAAACCAGGTCATCAATATCCATTCCGCGAGCAGTGATATCTGTAGAAATTAAAATCCCACCTTCTTTTAAGAATGAATCGTAAGCTTTCTTACGAGCTTTCGCTTCCATCTCTCCGTGAAGAGCGTGGAACTTCATCTTAGGGAACTTAGCAGGTAAATCAGCAAATAAGCTGTTAACTGTATCGTGCTTGTTAACGAAGATAATTCCGTTTCCTTTCGCCTGACCTTTGATGAAGGCTTCAGTCATTTGGATTTTTTCTTCGTCTTTTAAGTAGATGTTGTATGTACGAACTGCTTGAGTCAGTTTGTTTTTGTCTTCGCTGTTGTAGCTTGCGAAATCAATAGCGTTGAAAATAGTTTTACAGAATTCATCCAGAGACTCTGAGTGAGTTGCTGAGAATAATCCAACGTGAACTAAACTAGCGTCACATGATCCGTAGATGTTTTCTAAGTCTTTTCTAAATCCCATTTCTAAAAGCTGATCAGCTTCATCCATGATGATGTAGTTTGTTTCTTTAAGATTGATCTCTTTTCTTCTAAGCGCTGAACTTAAACGTCCTGGCGTTGCGATAAGAATATCAAAAGTGTCGCGAGCTAGAAGATGGTTAGTCTTAGCTGCTTCACCACCAGCAAGCATACGAACGCGAAGTTTCACATGGTGGCCGATTGATTTGAAAACTTTGTGAAGTTGAAGTGCAAGCTCTCTTGTTGGAGCAAGAACAACAGCACGTGGTTTACCGAATTGTTTTTTAGGATCGCCTACTGGTCTATCCATTTCAGAGTTTTTTAGAAGCTCCATAATCGGAAGTGCGAAGGCGTATGTTTTTCCTGAACCAGTTTTAGCGATTACGTTAACAGACTTACCTGTTAAGAAATCTGGAATAACTAAAGATTGGATTGTTGTCGCTTCTTTAATTTTTTGTTCTGCTAAAAAAGCAAGGACTGAAGGGTGAGATAAGATTTTGTCAAAGTTCATAGTGGTCTCATGAGGTAAGCTAGTAATAATTAATTATTGCTAGCCTACCACGAGAGATATGCTATTAAAAGAAAATGCGGAAATCTAAACTATGGATAGCTGTAAGCTTAACATCGTCAACTTCGGCCTTAAGTGGCTTTTTAAGCGAGTATTCTAGCTGCATTAGCCATAATTTCACTCTTGGGCTGATAGTTAAGTATTGTTTATCGACCATTCCGCGTAGTTGAAGCCCCATTCTGTCTCCCCACACGTAAGCTCCGACCATTGTCCCCAGGTATGCGCCATCCCCAAAACCGTATCCCGATCTCTTATGCACACCAACGAAAGGCTGGATTGAGAACGCGTTTGCTCTAAAAGTCGCGTCTGCATGGAGTCTCATTAAAGGGTCATATCCGTAAGTATGCTCTTTTGAGCCTTCTTTTGCGTCGCTTAGCTTAGTTAATTTTAACTCTTCCACACTTCCGAAGATGCTGTAGTTTGTGTTTCTGTACCCTAAACGGTAGTCCGCTTGAAGAGTCATTTCAGTGTTCATCTTTTTTGGAGAATCAATTGAATCCCCTTTAGCGATCTGAGTTCCAGTTACGAATTGGTAAAGATCGGCCCTTCCCATTCCGTATAGGTTGAAGTTACCAAAGAAGTGTTCGCCGTAAGTATAGTCGTTAAAAAAACCAACTTTCGCGTCTGCCTTTGCAAGAAGAGTCATTGTTGGATTTGTATTATCCGGGATTTTATATTTCCCATCTTCTAAACTTGTACAATAAATATTTGGAGCAGAGTTTGTGTCCGGGAATTTAGCAAGACATAAAGTTTTTAAGTCTGCATTAGCGTTCGCTACAAGATCAATAGTTAAAATAAAGCTTTGAAGTTCTGCTGGAACTTGATCACGGAATAGGTCAATTAAGTCTTGATTCGTTAATTTTTGATTTCTAATACCAATATTCGCTCCAACATCCACAAGTGCTCTGAAATTTGGTTTGAATTTTACGTCCCAGGCCGAGAAAGATGGCAGTGGAAATCCCAATCCAAGATTGATTTTTACAGTCTGCTCAGTCTTATCGTATTTTGTTAGAACGCGGTTAGCCTCTGCTAACTTAGCATTATCATCGCCCTGATACTTAGACGCCTTACTAACATCATCAATAACTTCCGTAAGGTTTTTGTTCATGGCCGCAGACACATCAAAGAAGAAATCATGTCCGATAGGTCTTAACATCGCTTCCGTTTTCATTTTATCGTCGATAATTTTGTATCTTTCAACAACGTCATAAGCATGCGCTGAAGAAAATACGAGTAAAGAACCTAGTGCAAGAGCTCTCGTTGATTTCATTTTTCAATCTTCCTTGATTTTCGAAGTAAATTTCCTATTACACCTATCTTATTAAAGGGTAAAAAATTGTAAAGAGCATTATGCCCGAGGGATGCCGTACACTTTATCTTTTGATTGCAAGACCCCGAGAATTTTTCAATAATGTTATCAGAATGAATCAATCAACAAATCAATACCGCTTAGATGTACGCCTAGAAAACCAGACTCCGATGAAAATCGATGTGGTCGACTCCATAACTGCGGGTATGGACCCCAGAAATGATTTGGTACTCTTAGGGAATAAAATAAAAAATCGCCACTTGGTTTTCGAGAAAAAAGGGGAAAATCTTGCTCTCCATTATCTCGGAAATACCAATCAAACCTTCCTGAATTCCCTACCGCTGGAAGAAAACAAGACCTATCTTTTGGAACCTGGAGACAAAATTCAGTTAACTGGTGCAGAGATCATTATCAGAAGTGAGTTGGTTCACGTCCATGAAACTCAAAAAATAAAGCCAGTGATCTTTAATTCAATGAGCGAACTCACACCTGAAGCAGAAAAAGACAGCATCCTATACAAAGACAATCCAACCGGCTCAATGAAAAGGCAAATTCACGTTCGCCCCAATATCGTTGAGAAAATGGATCGAGGATCACTTCTCTCTTTATGGGTCATCAAGCTCTACACTCTTGTCGTTGATGCTTTTATCACTTATTTAATTTTAGTTGTAGGCCTGCCTTTAGTTTTTGCTGACAGCTTTGCTCTTAGCATTTTTAATTATTTTTCTTCATTGGTATTTCCTCATAATACTCATTCATTTTTTAGTTTTTTCGTCGCTTGGTATCTCTTAAGTTTTGCTCAGACATTAGTGTTCGGAACAACTTTCGGTCAATCAATTTTAGGATTAAGAAACAATCCGGATAACACTTTTGGAAAACTCCTGTTCTTCAGAATGAAAACTTTTGTTTATTCACTTTTTCTTCTTCCTGCTCAAAACTCAGTGAAAAACACTCTGCTTTTTAAAGGTATTAGAAAAGTTGGAATCATCATCATTTTACTTTTCATTTTGATTGCACCTTTTTTACTTCCCTCACCTTACAACTCAAATTTAACTCTAGTCACTAACGACCAGCGAGGCCTAAAAGAGCTTCATACAAGAACGATCATGAGTTACTCAAAAGATTTAAACGTAAGCCTCTCAGCAGAGCTTCCTTTCAGGTATTATCTCTTACCGACAGTCGTGAATGCGACAAAGAGAGCTTTTCAATTAATCGATTTAAAGGCCGGCGAATCGCTCATTGTTGAAGAGGTTGATGACATCAGCTATGAAAGTCTTGAAGAGCAACTTGAGTACGGGAATCCTCTTTACAGCACTCTTCATAAATCCCCTCTCCTTGATTCGACATTAAAAGAAAAGAAGGCCTTGGTTGAAAGTGTACTTCTACTCTCTCCAATCAATTTAAAAGAAAGTGCTAAGGCCCTAGGCCCATTTTTTGGAAGTGGTGTTCTCGTAAAAGAATCTTTGATGAACAGTAACCTTAAAAACGATATGGTTTTAAAAACCTACTTACCGGAAACTCCAGTTCTATTTTTAAGCAGCACTCAACAAGATTTCTTTTATCTCTTCGGCCCTGAACGCATGAGACGCTTTGTAGCTGATTCTATTCATCGTGGTTCTCTGGTTACTGTCTTCGAGCAGTCTGTTTTTACTAAACTCATCCAAGACAACAATCCTCTGAAGCCTAACAACCAAAACGTAACCTTGCTTGAAGCACAGGATGCATTTTTACACGGTGATGAACAAACCTTTTTGACTTATTACGTCGGCATTGCTAATAGTCTCTCTAACGTTAAGATAATACACGCCGAAGTTGACCTGACTGATAAAGCGAAGCTCGCTGTCATAAGAAATATAGAAGCGGTTCAAAAGTTTATAAAAAACAAAAATGTTTATAAATCTTTTAACGACATTAAAAACCAACTCGCGCCAATGGAAAAACCTGGAGAGAAACGATGAGTGACCGCATTCAAGACCAAGTCAAAGAACATTTTCAATTTAAACTAGACCACGTTGATAAAAATTGTAAGGCCCGCGCCGGAACGATTACAACTCCACATGGTGTTATTGAAACTCCCGTATTCATGCCTGTAGGAACTCACGGAGCGATTAAAGCGCTTCAACCAAAAGTTCTTGAAGAAATGGATACAAAAATTATTCTTTCAAACACGTACCACCTTCACATGACACCAGGTTCAGACCTGATCAAAAAAGCTGGTGGACTACATAAGTTCATGAACTGGCCTCGCCCGATTCTTACTGACTCAGGTGGATTCCAGGTTTTCTCACTACAGAAAAAAAGCATCAAAGAAGAAGGAGCAGAATTCGCCGATCAAAAAGGTAAAAAAATTCTTCTATCTCCTGAGACATCAATCACGATCCAACAAAACCTTGGATCAGATATCATGATGGCCTTCGATGAATGTATCCCTTACCCAGCAACTCGCGAGTACACAAAAACGTCAATGGACCGTACTCACAGATGGCTTGACCGTTGTATCGAAACTTGGACGAACCCAAAGCAAGCGCTTTTCGGAATCATCCAAGGATCAACATATAATGACCTTCGTAAAGAATGTATTGATGAACTAGTGAAGCGCGACCTTCCAGGTTACGCGATCGGTGGTGTATCAGTTGGTGAAGGTGCTGAGTGGATGGAGAAGATTGTTTCTTACGCTGCTCCGTTAATGCCAGAGAACAAACCTCGTTACGCGATGGGGATTGGTAATCCGGAAGACCTTTTCATGTTATGGGAAAATGGAATTGATATGAGTGACTGTATCATTCCAACTAAGTTTGCTCGTGGTGGGACGCTGTTCACTTCACGTGGGAAGATTAGAATTCGCCATAGAAATTATAGACGTGATTTTTATCCTATTGATCACTCTTGTCCTTGTTATACTTGTACGAACTTTACTCGTGCTTATTTGAAACATTTATTTGATTCGAATGAGATTTTGGGGCAGGTTCTTGCGACTACGCATAATATTCAATTTTATAAAGGTTTAGCTGAAGGAGCGCGTAAGGCGATTCTTGAAGATAGATTCTTGGATTATAAGAAAGAGTTTTTTGCTAATTATCAGAAAGATGATTCGAGTGATGATACGGGTGGGGAGGATTAGTCCTCGCCCACTTTCTTTCTTAGAACTTATTTTAAATATTAATTACAAAAATTTTGAATACATTGTGAAAATTTCTTTTCTTTCACAATTTTCTTATCGCATTTTATCTTGATGAGATTTTAGATAGTTTTCATAATGCGATTGAAATTCCTGTATTCCCAATATCCATAATTTTCCGTAAAAATGCTTCCAAGATACCTTTATTGCTTCATCAAATATAAAAAAGTGTATTGGTGATTTATTACATTTCCTTATTAATCTTTAGAATTTTTCATACTTACATTTAGGTTGAAATAACTGTACGTTTTCACTAAAGCAAGCTCTTCTTTTTAAACCGATACCTGGAAAATCCACATAGGTTGCTTTAGATGCACATTGTTTTTCATAAATAGTTTCAGCTAATTTTAAACAATCTCCAACTAAAACAGTATCGAGTTTAGCTCTCACCATTATATCTTGCATCGAAAACATCTGAGAAAATGCTGTAAATACTAACTTCTTGTAAAGCTCACCTACGGCATTAGTCTCTGTTTGAATTTTTCTCTCTAAAATACTTTCAGTTTCACCAATTATTTTAACGAGATCAGGGTGGCCACTAGACTTTGCTTTCATTAGTGCAGCATAGTCTTCATTAACAATCTGACTATTTTCTTTTTCTTTAGAAGACATATTTTCTAAGCTCTTCGCTTCAACTTTAAATGTACAGTAGGTCCGTAATTTTTCTCTATTTGTCACTATTGAAGTATCTAGTTCTTTATCTGCACTTTTCAGTTCTTCAATCATCTCCCATCTTTGTTCAAAGTCTTTTAAATCCATGAGGTTTTCCTGAATTAAACTCACAACAATGGTGTATTTGGGTAATTCGTCTAAAGTTACAAAAGATAATGTGCATAAATTATTATTATGAATTTTTTGATATAGATCTTTATCCAAATTAGTATTTTTATTTTTTACAAAATTACTAAGTGAATCTTTAAGATTTCCTGATGCTTTTATAAAATTCAAATCGCTAGTAAGTTTTTTAAGTTCTTCACTAAAGTCTGCGGCATATGTATTGACACTAAGCAACAAGGCAAAACCTAATAATTCATTTTTCATAAAACTTTCCACATCAAAGATTAATTAACATACATTTATTTTGTGTACAGGCAGATTTTGGTGGTGGCACATACAAAACACTTCGTGCCGAAGTTTGCCATGGTGGCGTCCCTTGATCATCACATTTAAATCCTATTTTATTGGCAAATTTCCAAATTTGATTTTGCCCTTCAGGAATATTCTTATTAAAACTTAAATAAATTGGCTTAATATTATTCGTTGTGTACGAGAAGACGATACAATCTTCATTGGAGTTACAAGTATCCATTGAATTAAGCTTAACAAATGAACTTATTTCGTTTTTAAAGTCATTATATTCGCATTTCGTAACGACTTCTCGACAATAATTCGAAACGCAATCCATCTGTATAGATGAAGGAAATTTTTTATCACATTTACTAATAGTACCTTCTAGTAATTTCAGCTGAGATTGCATTGAATTCTTATTGACTGGAACATTGGAAAAACAATCTTTTTGAATATAGTTGCAATCTTCCTTCACGTTGCATTGAAGATAGCATGAATCAGTAATGAACTTTAACTGTGCAAAATGTTCAGTTGATAAATTAAATGTACCAAATGAAAAAGATGAACAACCATTATTCTCAACACGAGTCAAAGAACTAATGTTTTCAGCAATCTTTTTTATACATGGAGACTTACTGTTCTCAAGGCTCAAATAACTTTTTTGTTTTGTAGAAACTGAATAATATTTTATAACCTGAATACCTGTGTAGCATTTAATTTTAGTATCGCCTTCTGAATTCAATACTTTTATTAACTCTTCTTGATTTTGGCTTATTAAATTTTTAGTTAAGAACGAAGGTGCAAATGAATATGAATCAAATGAATCATTTACTTTTATATCTGTACTGCTGATTATTGGTATAACATTTTTCTTGTAAAAATCTGGACTCTTTTCAAGCCATGTTCCCAAATTAAGAGGCGGCCGGACCTGGATTCCTTTTAAAAAGATATTATTAATGTAAAACAGGGCCTCTTCTTCATTCCATTTAATAGAAGATTTAGAAGTATAGATAGGTTTCAGAATATGCTCTGGAAGCACATTGAGAAACTTGATTTCTCCATTAAACCTCATCAAGAATCCATACCACTCTCCATCAACAGCATTAGAAAATATTTCTTTGTTTATGACTGGACTATAAGAAAAAAACTTAATCAAATAGGATAATGTTTTATTATAGACATCGGGATATAACTCCTTAAATGTTAAATTACCATTTGTTAAAGTAACTGGTGTTTTTATAAGATGAACAGTCGCACAGTAAACTTTATCGTCATTATTTTTTTTAGCTATTTGCTCTTCAGCATAGGCCAATGCGATAAGAGTCTTATAGGATGAATCTGTTGGCTCTACTTTCACGATTGGGATCATTTTATCAAGATCACTTAACTCTATTACACATTTTTGATCTTTCTTAAAGTGTGGATAAATGTAGTTCTTAGGCTTGTTATCAATAGGTAAATTGATGACCTGTCCCCCGAAATTAGGTACAGGTTCATTTGCTACTTTCACACTGCACGATGTACTTTTTCTTATGCATTTATTAGCAATACATTTAGCTTCAAAACAAACCCTCTCTGCACTATACCACTGACCTCGACTAACACATCCCATCTCATAAAACTGCTCTAAGTATTTTTTTAAGACAGGAGTATAATTTTTATTAACGGCATATGCATCATTACAGACATTGGCCTCTTCGCATTCTTCATCTTTATTGCATGAAAAACCACAACTAATAACTTTGTTAAGATTTTTTGAATTCGATTCCAATAATAGTTTTGCACAGTCATTGGCAAATAAATTTGTAACAAATCCTAAGAAAAAGATTGCAATAATTTTTTTTGATTTCATGATAGTAGTATATTGATTTTAAAAAATTACGATAGGAATAAGTTAAAAAGTTGGAAAAAATGTGTAAAAATATCAAATTCTTGAGAATGTCTTTAGTTTGTATGTTAACTCTCTTCATATCAGAGGCAACCGCAAACTCTATGACACTCGATCAAAGAATACAAAGATCACAAGAAAACTTTGAAAAGACTTCGCGTGAATTATCACTAATGCGGTCTGAAATTCAACATCGTATCAGTCAAAAAACAAAAGAAAAAGAAGCTGCAAACAAATTTGCTGATGACAGAAATAAAGTTGGAAAAGAAGTAGTCGCACAGCAAAGGCTTTTAATCGTAGAGAATTTCTCTTCAGGAGGAACGTTTTTAGATAACGAAATGAACAATCTTACAAGAAAAGAAAGCAATCGCTTATTCATTAAAGAATTTGATATATTTAGCAGAAAATTATTTTCCATTTCAAATGATTTACCAGCTAATTTTAAGATAGCGACTAAATTTAACACTATTGAAGCTGGCGCAAAATTCAAAATTGTTGATTTTCTCATCCCTGAAAATCAAAGAAATCAATTTTATGTTTTAAAAGATGGTTCTAATAAAGAATACGAAATTACTGCTACAAAATTTCAAGAATACTTTGAAATTAAGCCTTTAGTTAAAGATGAAGATTATCTTGTAGCAAAGTATTTAAAGAAGACGACCCCCGAAATGCTCAAATCCAACCAGGGAATAAAAGCATTATTTTGTGCCTTAGTAAGAGATTACAGAAAGAAAAAAACTGAGAGAAAAAACGAAGGTCTGATAATTAAGAATTTAGAATTAGATGATGCTAAAATCAAAGAATATATTTTAACGACAAAAGAATTTACTGTTAATTCTTTTAATAGTTTTAAACCAGCTTATGATTTTTCATATGATGAGCCCTTAATTATCATCGACGAAAATCTTTCTAAAAAATTATGTTTTGGAACGTATTTCAAAGATAAAAATTCATTCATCGGAGCGTTTTACTTTATGCCGGCAATGATTGAAGGAAATTGGAAGTTTTAAATAAAGTATCACTTAGTAAAAAAACCGGGTTAAAATAAAAATGGAGAGGGTTAGGGCCCTCTCCATTAAGAAATCTATTGTTCCGCCAATACCGGAACTAACATAATTTTAGGTTCATTCTTTTCTTTATCTTTCTCAGCTTGCTTCTTCGCTTCATACTCATCAAGCTTCGTCGTCGCTTTCGAATAAGTCACATACCCTACTCCCATATCAACAAGAGCAATCACGTATCCAACTAACTTAATCTTAGGATTTCCTTTTTTCTGCGCCATCTTTTCAAAATACTCCAGCGCTTTTAAATCAAGCTGAACCTGACCGTTACCAATAATTGTTTCCCAGCCTGTATCAAAAGCAACACGAGTTAAGTCCGCGCTGTCTTTAATTGCAAAGTTCATAATAGAAGAATTTGTTAAAGCAATCGCTCCACTGGCCATGAATCTTGCTTTTGTTGTCTTTAAACTTTTCGATACACCTGTCATTAAAATCGTATCAGCTGACATGAAGCCAACGTTCTCGATAACTTCAGGATTCGTTAACAGATTTTCTGCCATAACAGCAGGGTTTGCATCATAGATGTCGTCATATCTAGCAACACCTTCTGATAATATTTGCACACCTGAGTTCAAGGCAATGTATTGCCATTCAGATTTTGCACCAAGGAATACATCTTTTGGTATTTTTAAAACTTTCTTTAAAGCAGCATGAAGTCTACTTTTCGACTGCTGAGCTTTAATCGTGCTTGTTATAGCTTGTTTATATGTTTCTTTTGTAAGTGTAACAGCAGACATTTCCGCAGCAATTTCTTTGCGTGTTCTAGGTTTTGGTATTTTGCCCTTTAAAGCAACTAAACGACTCTCCACTGCTGCCTTTTGTTTTTCAAAAAAACCAAAGAATGAGTCTTTTACTGCAGTAGCAAAAGCAGTTTCCGAAGTTACAGCTCCGATCTTTGCGAGGATTTTTGCTCCCCACTTAAAGATGATTCCGCCAGTAACCCATAAACCAAGATCAGCAAGGGCGTATCCCCAAAATGTTGCTTTTTCAAAGCGGGCCATGCGATCGTTCATTTCTTTTAATCCAATCTCTCTTAGTTCGTATTGAAAAGCGATTTGATCACGTGTGTATGTTGAACCTAAATTCTTTTGATCTTTTTCAAATGTAAGACGTACTTGTTCTAAGTCCATCCAATCGCGGTAGTAGTCTTCGTAAGAAGTAATACTCGCGTCGAATGACATTAGTAGATAACTAAAGATACTTGTCGTAGCAGCGTTTACGTACATGAAAAAAGTTGAACGGTATTTTTCAACTAAGATGTCGCCAAGGACATCTCTACCTTTCGAATCTTTTCCTTCTTTCTCAACCAGGTCCAGTCCGTTTTGAGTGACTAAAAACCAAATATCAATTTTTCCGTTCCCATCTAAGTCACGACCAAAACCAAGTAGTGGATTTATTTTCGAAGCAAAGCGTGGTATCGCAGATGCTTCTATACGTACTTCCATTTCATCATTCTGATTCTTGTACTCAATTAGCGCGACTTTAAATGTATTACCTTCTGAATCCGTGATTGTTTGTTTGATTTGAGCATCAATTTGAGCTTGAGTTGGTTTTGGAATAGACGCATGCCCTGTACTACCCCAGGCAAAAACCTGTTGAGTAGATAATGCGAAAATCGCCATCATCAAAAATAAAGAATTTATTCTTCTCATAAACTTGTGCCTCATATATTAGAGACTAAGAGAGCAAGTATGAGACCAAGAAAGTATCTTTTGATTTTAGCTAATTAGATTGGATGGCCGTCCAAAGTTTAGACGGCCCTAGTATATTATTCGACACTCACCCAAGCTTGGGCGACACCAACAGCTCTTACAAATCTATTAAATATAAAAGCATTATCTGGATGAAGTCTAATACAGCCATGTGAAGCTGTTTTACCGAGATTAGGCCAGTTTGATTGACCGGTTCCATGGATGGCGTAACCACCTCTAATGAAGACGGCATAAGGCATATTACCTAGTCCGTTGTAGTCGCCTCCTGGATAAGCAGTTGATGTGTAGCGATCATAAATTCTTCCGTTGGGATTTTCGTCAAGATAAGGGGTTCTGTAGCCAGGTTTTCCGGTTGATGTGAGCCAGAGATATTTCAACTCTCCATCAATATAAATATACATGAATTGTTCGGCAAGATTGACTCTCGCCCATATCGGGCAAGCATTTCTATAACAATCGCCTTTTTCGGTTGATTCAACAAAAGGAGATTTTCCAGTCATCTTGAAATACGCTTCATCAAACTCTTGTAACCTTTCTTCAATATCCGGGGACCTCGGGTCCAAATCATCCAGAAGGTTTTCCTGGAAAGCCGCGAATGCGTTCAGTTGAAAGGTTGCGAGAACTAAGATGAATAGGTTTTTCATATACTCCTCTTGAATGTTAAAGATCAACTATATTTAAGCGATTCTAGGTCTGCTCGGATCTAGAACATCAATGACATTTCCTTGATAAATAGTTGCTGTTTTAATTCTGAATGGTGCTTGAGCAGCGGAATACAACATTGCAAGACTCAAGAATAGTAGTAGCATTTTCATAAGTAACTCCCTGGCAGAAGTGAAAAGTTCCCGCCTGCATTTTAGACTGCAAGGTAAATACCAATGAAAAAGCGGTCTTTTTGAGTCAAATTGTCCCAAATATGCTGGCATATGAGATGCAATTACCTAAGTGGAGGTCAAATGAAAAAAGGAAAAAAAGATCGTAAGATTATTCAGAAAGTGAGAATAAAAAATCGAGATAATGAGCTGGAAATGAAAGAGCATTTACATGCAATATTAGATAAAAAAATTATAGATAAAAAAGCGAAGTGATATGATCACTCTACTTCATTTTTAGATGTTTTTTAATTTCTTGCAAGTCATTTTTAAGGGCCGCATTTTCTTTTTTTAACGCTGCCATTTCTTTTGCCTTCACTGCATTTTCTTCTTCTAATTTTTTAACTTTTAGATCTATTGAAGCGATTGCTCTGGTGTTGTTTTCAGTTTTAATAAAGGACTCTGTTATCTTTTTATAAAGATCTTTAAATGCTTCTACTAAAGGAGCAATTAAGTTTGAATAAACCATGGACTTATATCCATCTTTATCAGTTTTAACGACTTCAGGAAATAGTGGTTCAACTTCCTGTGCGATAAATCCGATTTGCTTTGATTTTTCAGGATCAGCATTTAATACATAATTCACACCACGAAGTTTAAGAATTTTTTCAAGTGAATTATCTAATGTTTTTATATCATGCTTAAGCCTGACATCTGATGAATGAGTCCAGCCTGCAGCTGTATAGCGCCCGATAGTTGATCCATTATTAACGACAAATCTATCATCAGGAGAAGTAGTCCCAATACCGACGAACCCATTAGCTTTAATAACCATCGCATTTGCTGTCCATGGGGAAACGGTATTTTCATCAACGCTGAAATAAAGATAGCCTAATGAATCTACGCCAGAAGTTCGGCCACCTAAAACTCCTATCCTTGCAAAGTTTTTATTATTCATCCCTATTCCCAATCCACGGGCCCATCCACCATCAACAGTTTGTGTATCCTGTATGGCCATTCCAACTCCCTCAAACCCAACAGCAGTTGTAGTCCCATTAACTTGTAATTTTGCTAAAGGTGCAGTTGTCCCTACTCCTGCTCTTCCATTTGTCAGCGCCATAACCAGTGACGGCGGACTCAGCAAGGTTGTTAGATAAGGGTTAGTCTGTCCTGCATCGTACCCTTGATTGTAAAAACGAATCCCACCATAAGATGTGTGGGCAGACATTGAAATACCTGTATGATTATTAATCCTGTAGATCGAATTTCCAGCGGCCCTATTGTAGTCTAAGTCATTAACTGACAGAGCATTACTTGGCCCCGAAGCTCCCCAACCAGAATAACTAGAGCCACCTTCATTGTATTGGTATGTACCCTGAACATGTAAAGTCGCTGCAGGTACATTTGTACCAATTCCCACATTTCCAGATGACATAATCGTCATCATGGTCGAATCATTGTAATTTGAATCAGCCCCCTTGGAAGCATCATCATTTAAGTCTGCTGAGAAAGTAAGTTTACCTTCGTCTGCACCAATTCTGAAATCATCAGCAGAAGTTGATTTATCTCGTAGAATGACACCTGGTCGAAAAGCTTCAACTTCAACATCACTAAAATTATTTGCAGCTGTATTATCATTAAACGTAGCAAGAGGAGTTGTGGCCGCTGTTCTAATAAGATACAAATTAGATGTTGGATTATTTGATCCAATACCAACGAATCCAGTAGATGAAATTCTCATTTTTTCTGCATTGTCAGTACCAAAAATTAAATTGCCGGTTTTTGTATTTACTAAAGACATATCGAATGCGGTTCCACCTTCAAATCCAAGATAACCAGACATTGTATTTAAGTTCGTGCGGTCAGCATAGAACTCCATAGATACTTCATTTTTAGTTCCACCATCTCCAGATGCCTGAGTCTTAAGAGCTAAAACACCGGAAGCATCTGTTGTGGCATTGGTTTGCTGCCCATAAATTTCAACGTTACCTTCATTAGTAATAGAGATAAGTTTATTAGGACTTGTAGGAACAGTGACTGCTGCACCTTTTGATATCCAAAAAATTCCAGTTGCATCCATATCGTTAACAAAGTTGATTGTATCAATTGCAGCGGCCCCGGACTTTTTCATCTGAATGGAAGGTAGTGTCGCCTCAACACTAAGTGTTCCAACTGGTGTTGTTGTACCGATAGCGACTTTCCCACCAGAGCGATAAATATCACTTCCACTTTTTGTCCATTGCCCATAACTATCAACGTACTGCTTGTTTGCCACATCCGTTAATCCAACTGGATCAGGAGATCTTAAAACGGCCGAACCACTTAAAGTAATCGTTCCTGTTGTTAGTGAGTCACCTGCTTTATTTATAGGAGTAAATCCTAAAGCAGTTGTGATGTCTGAAGATGAAAGGGCCGTCCATACTGATGTATCGGCCGCTGTCGCTTTTAAATATTTACCAACATCTCCTACAACAGGAGATGGAAGAAGCGTTGTTGAAACGTTAATTGTTGGGTTACCAGAAATTCCATCACCATTTGTCACAGCAACTCTATTTGCTGTACCCGCAATACTTCTACCAACAAAAGTATCAGCAGCTGTTTGAACTAAAATTCCGTTCGTGTTGTAAGCTGCAAGTGCTGTAAGAGTAGCATCAGATGCTTGTTTACCAGTCAACTGAGTTTGAATTGATGACGTCACACCATCGAGATAATTAAATTCTGTATTATCAACTGCACCAGTTCCTAATTTAGTTGCTGTAATGTTCGCACCTGCATTTACATCTGCATCGGTAATCGTTCCATCTGTAATTTGAGAAGATGCAACAGCTGCTCCACTCGTTCCAAATGCTGCCCAGGCAGTTCCGTTACAAAACTCTACGTTGGGAGTGTTAAATCTCATCGCTCCTGCAATCGTTGCCGAACATGCTGTTGCATCAACACCCACACGAACTGCTCCATTAACGTCTAATTTAGATTTTGGTGTAGTTGTTCCAACTCCAACCAGTCCTGTAGGGTCGATACGAATTCTCTCTACACCTGCCGTTGAAAATCCAAGCTCATTACTTCCACCACTAGAATTTGGATTAAACATTCCGGTATCAGCGTCAGAGTTAAATGCATAAGAAGGCAAGGCCGCATTTCCGCCTGTCTGTTGTATTTTTGGTCCTGCACCACCTGCATTGAAATCAAGGGCCGAACCAGTTAGTATCATCTTTAATCCACCAGACACTGAAAATCTTAAATTTCCGTCGGTAGATAAACCTGTATTAGGATTACTTGCAAATGTAATTGAAGGTGCATTAAAAGCTCCATCACCTGCCAGTAATTTAGTTGTGCTTGTTGTACCTACAACATCCAGAGCGACTCCAGGAGTTGCTGTTCCAATTCCCACGTTACCAGTCAATCGATAAAGATCACTTCCGGTCTTAGACCATTGCCCATAGCTATCGACGTATTGTTTATTGGCCACATCGGTAGGGCCTACAGGATCCAGTGTTCTTAAAAGAGCAGCACCACTAAAAGTAAATGTACCGCTTGTTAGTGAATCACCCGCTTTACTGACTGGAGTAAATCCCAGTGCTGTCGTAATGTCTGATAAACCAAGTGCCGTCCACACCGACGTATCGGCCGCTGTTACTTTTAAAAATTTCCCGACATCACCGACAACTGGTGAAGGCAGTAGTGTCGTTGAAATATTTACAGTCGGATTTCCAGCAACTCCATCTCCATTTGTCACGGCAACTCTATTGGCCGTTCCAGCAATACTTCTTCCAACAAATGTATCTGCTGCCGTTTGAACCATGATACCGTTGGTATTAAATCCAGCTAGAGCTGTAAGAGTTGCATCTGATGATTGTTTACCAGTCAATTGAGTTTGAATTGATGACGTCACACCATCGAGATAATTTAATTCAGTATTATCTACCAATCCAGTTGCAAGCTTCGTTGCATCTAAACCGGTTATTGTTGGATTCGGATAAGATCCACTTAAATCTCCACCGGCAGCTCCATTCGGCGCAGATGAACTTGATGGAGTTGTCCATGCCAGAACACCTGCTGTTCCCGTCATGCTTAAAACTTGTCCGTTGGTTCCGACTGTTCCAGGAAGAGTCAGTGTATGTGAAACGGTACCTGTTGCTGGAGCTTTTAGCGTCACGTACGCTCCTGCTGCTCCATCCTTTAATCTGACTTGAGTATTAAAAGTTACATCACCTGTGAAAGTATCCCCAGCGACGTTGGCCTTTACATTATTTAAATTGGTAATTTGTCCTTGAGATTTTTCAAATCCAGATAAAACTGAGTCGGCCGCGGTGATGGCAGAATTGCTGGCCACAAATCCACTCAGGTCTGTTGAAAGAACTCTTGATTCAGTAAAATATAATCTGGTATTTTCAGGAACAGCAAGTGTATCTAAAGTAACAAAATTCTTTAGTCCATTTAAGTACTGAAGTGCAGTTCCTGCGGTGATCGCTGCTTCTTTATTATTTAATTGAGTTTGAATAGAACTAGTCACACCACTCACATATCCAAGCTCTGTTGAAGTTGTGGCACTTACATCTAATGTTCCGCCAACATTTGTTACAACAGCTTTACTAGCAGTTCCACTAAATGCTCCTGCGCCAGCGTTATCGGCCACACAAGAAAAACTTGTTCCATTTGATTTTAAAACTTCACCGCCGGCACATGTTGGAAGAGCTGCTTTTGCAAAAGCTTGCACAGAAGCATCTGTCACGTCTACCCAAGTTAGTACACCAGCTCCATCAGTTCTTAAAACTTGATTAACGTTTCCGTCATTAGCTGGCAATGTAAGAGTGTATGTTGTTGTCACTGTCGCCGGAGCTTTCAATTCAACAAAATTACTTCCCGTATCTTTTAAGCGCAGCTTTGTGTTGATCTCAACATTACCTGCTCCATAAGAAATATCATTTACGTTTTTATCCCACTGACCTTTGGATTTTAAATCAGTCACTTGATACTGCAATTTTCCCATTGCCCCAAGAACTGTATCAGCGGCCGCAATGGCACCGCCCACACCGGTATTTAATCCAGCGAGGTCTGTTCCTAAAACTCTTGCTTCTGTAAAATAAAGTCTTGATGCTTCCGCCACATCATCAGTATCTAAGCTTGTCACAGCTGACGTAACATCTACCCATGAAGTGTTTCCATTTCCATCGGTTGATAAGACATAACCACTAGTTCCTTTATTGGCCGGTAAAACTAAATCATAGGCAGTACTCGTTGCATGACCCTTTACTGTCACATAATTTGATCCACCTTTAATTTTTAAATCACTATCTAATGTTAAAACACCAGACATTGTATCGCCGGCCTTAGTAAGCTTTAGAGCATCACGTGTATCAGTGTAGCCTTTGTTGGCCACATCATCACTGTTCGTTGGAGTTGGCACCCCACTAATTGTTCCAATTGAAAGTGTCCCACCTGTCAGATTTAACTTTAATCCAAGAGCATCAAACACTGCATTTCCATCTGGAGCATGTGTTGAATCAGCATCTACTATAGTAGTCGCAAGCACTGAAGTTGCCGAAGTTAGTCCACTAATTTTAGCCGCAGGGATATCACCATCGGCGATATTTAATTTCGCGTATGGAATACTTGCTGCCGGAATGTTTAATTTTGAATAATCAATCGCTGCTGCTGCATTGATATCAGCATTTACAATTGAGCCATCTGCAATTTGAGCACTTGAAATTGCCCCAGTAATCTTTGAAGCGGCCACAGTTACAATCTTTGCATCTGTCACGGACCCATCAGCAATGGCCGACGTCGTAACAGAGCCTGCTCCTCCACCGGATAAATCATCTCCGGCCACCCAATGAGTTCCATCAAACTTTAAAACTTTTCCAGTCGCTGGAGTTGTCGGGATATTTACATCAGTTAAAAGATTTAAATTGTAATCACCCTCTTGAGCAGTGATGGCGCCGCTGCGGCCAAAGACAGAAAGGACGGCCGTAGAGTTATCAATTTTTTGCCATGCAGATCCATTTGAAACTAACCAGTCACCTGCTGAAAAACTAACTGCACCGATAAGACCATCATCACTGATGACGTAATAGGCCCCAGACGTCCCTATAGCAGGCCCTGATGCCGGGTTTGATGAAGCATCAAAGGTTCCAAGGTAATTTAGTCCTGAGGCAGGACGAGGCTTCCATTTTCCTGAAACAGCATCGTAAGATAAAACATCTTTGTCAGATACTGGAGTCGCACAGTTAAACCCTTTGCCATTTAAAGTTGCATTACAAAGTGAGAAATCAATAGAGAAAGTCGCACTGGCACTAGCATCAGATAAAATTAGATTGAAAACTTTTGAAACATCAAAATTAAATGCGCGGATTGAATTGGCGATAATTGTTGTTGCTGTCTTTGTTTCAATGGAAAAATTTTCATTAAGTGCATTTCCATTTACGACAACACTTGAAACATCACTAAGCCCTGCTCCGTTAATGACCAATTGGTTATTGATTACCTGGACAGACGAAACACTCGCACTAGTGATACTTGAAGGTGATGATCCAGCTGTTGCTTTTCTTTTTATATTAATAGCAATCTCACCCTTTTCAGCAATACAGCTGACAAGGCTAAGTAGCGTTAATAAAAATAAAAAACACCTTTTCATCACAGTCTCATCTTAAGGGACAAATCCCTGTAAGCTTTTCGACACTTGATTATTAAACATTTGTAAACACTAAGTAAGAAATGGTTTAGGCAATTAATGCCAGAAATTAGAGGTAAATGAGGTTTTTTGTCTAAGAAAAGTAGTACGGCACCTCAAGGAAGGATACCGTACTAAAAGTAAAATAGAATACTAAAGTTTAGATTCGATCATCATAGACAGAAGCTTTGTTAACTTATCCAAATCGGAATAACTGATATTGTGGAACATAGAAATTCTGAATTGGTTTCTTCCTAATTTTCTATACCCATCAATTCCGTAAACTGCTTTTTTCTTTTCTAAGAATTTAATCACATCATCAACATTTACTTTTGCATCAACGTCGATTGTCGCTACTGCAATTGATCTGAATTGTTTTTCTTCGATGTAACAAGAAAGGTATGGCTTCGATTCTGCCCATGAGTACAGAAGATCAGCTTTCTTTTGAGAAAGTTTTTGAATTTCTGCATAACCTTGCTCGTTCATTCTCTTAACTTGCTCATTCATAATGAAGAGTGTTGCAAGCGCTGGTGTATTGTAAGTTTGGTTTTGTTCAGAGTTAGAAATCGCATGAGTCCAGCTCATGATTTCTGGAATATAACGAGACTTGTCTCCAGCGATTTTAGCTGCGCGAGCAAGAGCTTTTGGTGACATGATGGCAATCCATAATCCCCCATCACTTGCGAAAACTTTTTGTGGAGCAAAGAAGAACACATCTGTTTTTGAAACATCACATGGACACTGACCTGCTCCTGAAGTTGCATCAACCGCCAGAAGAGTATTTGCGTCTACAATTGGAAGTTCTGAAAGCTGAACTCCAGTAGATGTTTCATTTAATGTCACTGCAATTAAATCTGATCCTGCAACTGCTTTACCGTTAATTCCTTTTCCGAATGGAACACTTACGTTTTCAGCAGCAAGCCACGGAACAAGTTTTGTCGACTTGTACCATTTCTCAGAAAACTCTCCACATGTGTAGTGAGTCGCTTTTTTCTCTACTAATCCAAGAGCGATCATATCAAATAATAGAGTTGCTCCACCATTCCCAAGTACTACTAAATAGTCTGACGGAACGTTGAAATATTTTTTAAGTCCTTCTTGAATTTCTTTTACAACATTTTTTACACCAGCTTTTCTATGGCTTGTTCCCATAAATTCATGGCCAGTCTTAGCAAGTTTCTCTAGGAATTCAGTCGGAACCAATGACGGTCCTGAGCCAAAACGCGGGTCAGCTGGAATAAGTTCTTTTGGGATTTCGAAACTATCAAACATAACATTTCCTTGGAATGGGATTAATGAACTCGAAAGCAAATTTACATAGACATTATGGCCCAAGATACGAAAGAATACTAAACGATTATGAATAAAATAAATTACCCGACCATTAAGATCAGTATCTTTACCTTGCTCGTTGCATTCACTTTTTCTTTTAACGCCGAAGCGGCCGCAAAAAAAATAAAGTCACGAGTTAACACCAGTGATCTTAGTATCTCACTGGGAAATCTGTGTGAGTATATTGGCACATACCAGACAGATGACGAGGGTACTAAAAACGGTTGTAGCTTCCTCCCAACTCTCTCAGGCAGTCTCGACTACTACCTTACTCACAAGTTCGCTCTTTCACCGCAAATTGGCCTTACAATGCCTAAGTCCGGCGCTGATGACAACATCAAGCGCATGACGTTTTTCGCTCTGGCCAATATGAAGTATAAAACAAGCTACGTAAACCTTCTTGGTGGCGTTGGTTTCTACTTCACAAGAATCTCAGGGCCTGGTGGAGAAGAAGAATTAAATAACGGCAATAGCACTGACTCTTTCCCACTTCCTAAAGAGGCGGTTTACTCTCGCAACTTTATCGTGAACCTGGGACTAGGCCTGGACTTCAATCAAGACTGGTCTGGTGAACTTTACACTTATGTCTTCAACGCACTTAAATCTGAGGATCGCGCTGTCAGCGTGGGTGCAACTATCTCTTACCATTTTGGAGAAGTTCTATGAGAACACTTTTTTCGCTCTTCATTCTACTTCTATCTTTTAAAGCGAATGCTTTCACATTAAACAATACTGCAAAGCTGGTCTTCACTGAAGATGAAGTGAAAGTTAACGTGGCCAGTGGATGTACTAACATTGGAATCACTGATGCTGAGTTGTTAGAGCTTGTCGGTAAGGCCGTTGATAATTTCTGGAATAAATCTCCAACCAGTCGATTGAAACTTAGAAAAGGAAGTGTCATTAACGTCGATGCCCGTTTTCACTCTGATTCTATTTGTACTGCTTCAACAAACTGTGACCCGAATCCGGTTCTTGCTGTTGATAGTGATATTCTCATTTCTTGTAACCTGAATGCCACAAACTTTCCGTCATCATCAATTCTAGGAATTACAATTCCAAATAATATCGCTGGAACGAGAATTGTTGGGTCTTTAGTTTTAATTAACGATAAAGCTGACACACAATTTGACACCAAATCTGATGATGCAAAAGTTGCGATTCTTGCTCATGAGATCGGCCATGCATTTGGACTTGGACACTCGCCTGTGCAGGATTCATTAATGTACTATGCGACAGTGTCTCAAAGAAAGGCCTTAGGCCGTGATGATATTGATGGGATCAGTTATCTGTATCCGAAGCAACAACCTATAAGTGGTTGTGGAACGGTTGATATGTCCGGTGGTAAAAACGGATCTTGGCCGGGGTTATTCATTGGATTTTCGATTATTGGACTGGCCGAAATTTATCGAAAAAGAAAAGGATCAAAACAAATTCAAGCATAAAAAAAATGCAGCCGAAGCTGCATTTTTTATTTCTTATTTTTTAGTGTATTTGAAACTTCTTCCACGTTTAGCACATTCCTGCTCGTAATTCTCAAGCCAGTTTTCCTCTTCTTCACTTAACATATCAAAGTTAATCATATCGTGATCAAACCCAATATACACCATCGTTCTAAAGTGAAGCATGCTCTTATGCTCAGGGTGACGTTCAACAACGGCAACGTTTTCTAAACGAACTCCACCGAAACCTGGAATGTAAATTCCTGGCTCAATAGACCCTACGACATTTTCTCTCAATGGAATGTTCGATGTTGTTGATAAACGGAATCCACCTTCGTGAACGTTAATCCCAACACCATGGCCTGTACCGTGATTGTAGTTGAATCCTGCTTTGAAGATGGGTTGTCTTGCCACACCATCAACTACTGATCCCCATGACCCATCAGGGAACACAGCGTTTTGAACAGCAAGGATAGATTTCAATACCAATGTATACATTTCTTTCTGACGAGCATTTGCAGTTCCGCCACTTAAGAATGATCTAGTCGTATCTGTTGCGTATCCTGATTCAAAGTATCCACCTGAATCAAGAAGAAGTAGCTGGTCAGGTTCACACATAACGTCTGCACTTGGGCTACTAAAGTGCATGATAGATGCGTTAGCACCGATCGCTGAGATTGTATTGAAACTTTGCTCAAGGGCACCGTTCTTTTGGTAAAACTCATTTGTCTTGTTATAGAAATCAAGTTCTGAAAACTTCACACCATTTTTTACACTTTCTTTTACCCATGAAATGGTTTCGAAAATCGCCTTGTCCCCATTGTTAAATGAATCAAGCATTGCTTCTAGCTCTGCTTTGTTTTTTAAAGAATGGAATGGAACAAGACCTTCTGGTTTGTTAACTAACTTTTCTTCACCAAAATGAGCGCCCAGTTTTAAAAAGTCTGCTGCGTTTGTTGAATTTGATGAATAGAAAACTTTTTCAATTTTAGGAGCTTTAACTCCTGCTTTACTTAACCATTCTTGTTCATATTCACTTATCAGGTTTAAGAATTTTTCCAGTTCAGAAAATTTCCCGACATTAATTTCAACTGATTCATTCTTAATATCGCCTTCAACATTTTCCATTAGTAAATAAACGCGCTCATTTATAAGTAGCGCTTTTGCTCTGAATGTTGATTGATTAGGCATTTCATAACGGCGCATGTTTGTAAGCCACGCGATCGAGTCAAGTGCGCTTACGAAAAAAGCTTCACCTGGTTTTACAATGCGAGCAAGTTTGCTTTTTGTTGATTCACCAACAAGCGACAATGGAATTTCATGAAGTTTCTTTTCAACACTTAACGTTTTAAACTCTAACACTTTTGAAAGCTCAGAGTTGTTGAATGGAAGAATTTTTAACATTGTTCCGAAGTCATTATATAAAGAAAGTTCAATACGATCCCCTTCAACACCCATGTGCTTGAAGTTTTTCGCCGTGATCACTTCTCTCATTGCTTGTCTTAATCCAGTTCCATAAGGAACTTTAAAAACATGCACTAGTGATGGATCAATTTCAAGATCAGCTTGTTCATAATAACGGCCATCAACGAATAGGATCGCTTTGCCTTCAACTGGAACAATTAACTCAGCTGTAGACCCCGTGAAACCTGATACGTAATAACGGTGGCAGTCTTCCAGAGGTACATATTCATTAAGAAAAATGTCCGCGCTAGAGATATAGAAGCTATCAAGCTTCTTTGATTTCATGAATGATTTCAAAGCGTTAATGTTTGATTTTAATTGCTCTTTCGAGATGAATCCTGTTTTTGCCATAAACTATACCTTTTTACTTAAGTTTTTTCATTTAAATGCCGATGAAGCGTCATCATTATAACCCAAGACAGAGAGCATATGAAATCAAAACTCAATCCAGTTTACATAATTATCGGACTGTTCCTTTTTAAAGTTGGAATCATCGATAATCTTCGCTTTCATGCAACAAATAATGCCAATGAAAGATCGGTTGCGAGTGTAGATTTAACGAAAAGAGCTATCCGCTAAATACTCACGTCGTTAAAAGTTTTACGAAATGCTCACCACGCTGTGCATAGTTTTGGAATTGATCAAATGATGGAAAGCCCGGTGAAAAGAGTAAGACTCCCTCTGCGTTGCCAAATTTCGCTCTCATAATCTTCAAAGTTTCCTCCAAAGTCCCAGTGTTCTTATATTGAACCAGTCCTTTGATCTCTCCTTCAATTTCCGCTGCCATTTCACCAATCAGATAAAATGTATCGACATGAGTTTTTAAGAAATCCATGTGAGGCAAGATTGAATCTCCATGCCCACGCTTTTTTCCACCGATGATTAAATGAATCGGAAGTTTGAAATCTTCCATCGCTTTAACAGCTGTGATAGTTGCATCCCAGTTTGTACTTTTAGCGTCGTTGAATGCTTTGAATTTTGGAAGTCCTTTTACACCATCGACATATTCGATTCTATGGTGAACACCTTTGAAAGTGTTGATTGATTTTTGAATCGCTTCTTTCGTTAGGCCAATTGTTTCTGCTGCTTTAATAATGAAAGCAAGGTTTACCAGATTGTGAATCCCTGGAAGTTTAAACGAATTTGTATCCATTGAAATTTCTGGTTTTGTAGTATTGATGGCAATCTTTTTTCCCGTTTGAGTTTCTGCCCAATTTTTAATGATAGCGAAATCTTCCGGGTAAATCAGAACATCATCTTTCGTGAATTTATTTGTAATGAAGAATTTTGATCTTCCGTAATCTTCAATATGCTCATAGCGCTCACCATGATTTTGATAAAGATTTAAAATGATCGCGATGTTCACATGAAAATGATCGATCGACTCTAATTGAAAACTTGAAAGCTCTAGTAAAATAAAATCAGCTTTCTTTTTCTTTGAATAAATATCAAAAGCATAATCACAAAATGGAACACCGATGTTTCCACCAACAAATACAGATTTGTTGTCACCTTCGATCATCTCTCCTAAGAAAGTTGTCGTCGTCGTCTTTCCATTTGTTCCGGTGATACCGATTAAAGGGCCTAGTGAATTATTGGCTTCAAGGTAGCGGTAAGCTAATTCAATCTCTCCCCAGATCGGGATATTTTTTTCAAGTAATGGTTTTAAAAGTTTATGGTCGCGAGGAATTCCTGGACTCAAAATGACAATATCAACCGAATTTAATTTAGCTGGTAAGCTTGCATCGTTTTCAGAAAAACATTGATCAGCTGACACAAAATCTAATACACCAGGCGACTTTGCCCAAGTTGAAAGCTCACCACCATTAATGGCGATAATCTCTCCTTCTAATGCCTTAATAAAACGAAGGGCCGAAAGTCCAGAAACTCCCATCCCGTAAACTGCAATTCTTTTATTTTTTAAATTAAACATGCTAAAAGTATAGTCAATGAACTTTAAAAGTCACGCGCTAGCTTTATCGGAATTCATCTCAAAATACTCGCCTATCTGGATTGAGGAAATCATGAATGAATACCCCGAAACAATTAATGATTATCCCAATGAGTGGATAACTCTTCTTGACTCGCTCAACGAGCAGGAACTTTTTGATGTGGACTGCAAAAGACCAGTTGAAAAGTTAAAAGACTCAAGCTTTGAAGCATTCATGCAGGCCATCAAAGACCTGACAGATATTCCGAACATTCCCTTTTCTCCCGAACTCCCTTTGGAAGACTGGGCCTTCCAGGGTGTGAAAAAGAAAAAGCGTCATGAGATTCAAAAAATTGTTCCCGTCTTAAAAAGAGTCCGTGATGAATTAAAATTTGATCGCGTGGTTGATATTGGTGGTGGCGTTGGCCATCTTTCTCGAGTGCTTTCTCACTATCATCAGATTCCTTCAGTTTCTATTGATCAAAATGTTGAGTTCCAGGAAATTGGAAAAATGCGCCTGCAAAAGTTTAGAAAACTTGATGGTGCAGAAAATGTAGTCTTTATGAATTTAACTTTTGGTAAGGATGAAGACAGCGCCGATCTTAAAAAAGTGTTCCATGAAAACTCACTGGGGCTTGGGCTTCATACTTGTGGTCCACTAGCAAACACTCTAATTGAAGCGACTATCGATTATCAAACGAAGGGTCTTTTAAGTTTTGGTTGTTGTTATCATAAAATGAAATCTGAAAAAGATTTTCCTCTCTCAAATTTTTATAAAGAAAATAAATTCCCAGTGCTTAATCTTTTTGGATTAACACTTGCCACTCGCTCTCACGCAGAGATGACTTTCGACACTTATCAAACCAAAGAGCGAGTGAAAAATTACAGATATGCCCTGCACTTATTCTTAATGAGACACTTCAACAATAAAACATATACCGATGTGGGTGAATGCCATCTGAGTATGTACTGGAAGCCTTTTCATTTCTACATCTCAGATAAATTGAAACACTTAAACCTTGAACACAATTTCAGCGACGAGTATTTCGATAACTTTTACGATGACCCCGCTCTTCAAAGAGAACTTCGTGTTATGTTCCTGTGCAACATCATTCGTTGGCAACTAGGACGCGCTCTCGAAGTTTATTTACAAGTCGATCGTTGTCTTTATCTCGAAGAGCATGGTTACGAAGTTTCACTACACCAGTATTTTGATGAAGCTCTCTCACCAAGAAACCTCGGCATTCTTGCCCTTCATAAATAATCCGGCTACCCTATTACCTACATTCATTACTTGGAGTTCTAAAGTGCTTAAATATTTTATTTTAGTCGCGGTTACATTATTTGCTGCTTCATGCTCTTCACAGAAAGTTTCAAATACAACTGCTGATGATCCTTATCTATGGCTAGAGGATGTTGAGTCGCCGAAGTCACTTGAATTCGCCAAAGCTGAAAACGAGAAGACCTTATCAGTATTACAGAATGACCCTCACTATAAATCCATTGAAGCAGACATCAGAAAGCTTGCCTACGCCAAAGACCGCATCCCATGGGCCAATCCGATGAAAGGTTATTTTTATAATTTCTGGCGTGATGAAAAAAATGCAAGAGGATTATGGAGAAGAGCAACTTTAAGTCAGTACAGAAAAACGAATCCTAAATGGGAAGTCATTCTGGACCTGGATGAATTATCTAAAAAAGAAAATGACAACTGGGTATGGCATGGATCTCAGTGCCTTCCTCCAAGATATGAAAGATGCCTTATCTTTTTATCCCGCGGTGGAAAAGATGCAAGTGTCGTACGTGAATTTGATCTTAAAGAAAAAGCTTTTGTTCGTAATGGATTTGAGCTGCCTGAAGCGAAATCAAACGTGAAATGGATTGACCAGGATTCAATTTATGTGGCCACAGATAATGGCCCTGACTCTCTTACAAATGCTGGTTACGCACGAACTGTAAAATACTTAAAGCGTGGACAAAAGTTAAGTGAGGCACCTGTTATCTTTGAAGTAGATAAAAATGAGCAGTCAGCTTCTGCCTACGTTGAGCACACGCAGACAGGAAAATACCATTTCTTATCAGAGAGAATTTCTTTCTTTCAGACAAAAATATGGTCTTTTGAAAATGGTGTAAAAACTTTGATTCAAATGCCAACTGAATCAGATTTTTATGGGTACTTCAAAGGATATGTTTTATTCATTCTAAAAAAAGAATTAAAAACTGAAAAACAAATCTTTAAGGCCGGAAGCTTAGTAGCTCTTCCTTTTGATAAAATTACTGATTCAACATTGGCGGATTTAGAATTAATCTTTGGCTCAACTGATAAAGTATTCTTAGAATCTCTAGAAACAACTAAAAATCATATTCTTTTAAATATCATTGATAACATCCAGGGCAAAGTTGTTAAGGTGACTTTCAAAGAACCACACAACTGGGTACTTCAAAATATTGATTTAGGAAAAAATGGTGTGGCCTCTGTCATGTCGACTGAAATCGATAATGATAACTTCTCTGTGACTTACAATGATTTCATTACGCCAACATCAATGTACATTGGTAACACAAACGCGGTTCCACTTAAGCTTACAAAAATCAAAACAGCTCCTGAGAAATTCGATAGCAAGAATATTATCAGTGAACAAAGATTCGTAAAAAGCACTGATGGGGTCATGATCCCTTATTTCATCATTCATAAAAAAGACATGAAATATAATGGTAAAAATCCTACTCTTCTTTACGGTTACGGAGGCTTTGAAGTCTCGATGCAACCTTACTACTTAGGTGGTATTGGTAAAAGCTGGTTAGAAAGAGGTGGCGTGTACATCATGAGCAATATCAGAGGCGGCGGTGAATTCGGACCAGCATGGCACATGGCCGCAGTTAAAGAAAATCACCAAATCGTTTTTGATGACTTTATCGCTATTGCAAATGACCTGATTAAAAATAAAGTCACGACTCCAGCTCACTTAGGAATCATGGGTGGATCAAATGGTGGTCTGCTTGTTGGTGGAACATTCATTCAAAGACCTGATCTCTTCAATGCTGTTGTTTGTGAAGTCCCTCTACTAGATATGCTTCGTTACCATAAACTTTTAGCTGGTGCGAGTTGGATGGATGAATACGGTAATCCTGAAGATCCAAAAATGCGTGAAGCGATTTTAAAATACTCTCCTTATCAAAATGTGAAAGCTGACGTGAAATACCCCGAAGTTTTCTTTTATACTAGTACAAAAGATGACCGCGTTCATCCGGCCCATTCTAGAAAAATGGTAGCGAAAATGAGAGAGCAAGGTCACCCACTTTTTTATTATGAAAATACTGAAGGTGGACACGGTGGTGCGGCCAATTTAGAGCAAGGGATTTTAAAAGGGGCCTTGGAGTTCACTTATCTTTGGCGTAAATTGAAATAAACAACATGATACTTCTACATAACTCAAATTTAAGTTATGTAGAAGTTATGACTAGTGATCGTGCTTATGATTAAAAACCGTCACCTGATCCATCGTGAAACCATCCAGGCATCTCACATTAATCGCGGCCATCTTCGTCCCATCCGGTGCAGCTCCCAACCCAAATGGCAGAATCCCACATGTCGTACAAAACTTATGCTCAATAACTTTTTTATTAAAAAGATAAACTTTTAAATCCTCTTCCCCAGACAAAACATTAAATTTTGTTGTTGGAACGAAAGCAAGCAAGCTTCCTCTTTTTGTACAAATAGTACAGTCGCAGGCCATCGCCTTGTTTAGTTCCATATCAACTTCAAATCTCACCTTACCGCAATGGCATCCACCCGCATGAATCATTGTAAAAACTCCCGTAATAAAAAAGGCCACCCGAAGGCGGCCTTTGAAGAATAAAAATTATCTTAAGAAAAGCATGTCGTAGTACTTTGGAAGTGTATAGAACTGATTAGGAATCAGGTCTTCAAGTTCATTACAGATTCCGGCCATAGTTGTTACAGTCGTCATAAGTTCAGTCGCAATTTTCTCTGCGTACTTTTGGTGATTAGAATGGTCTTCACCTAGTTCTTTATAAAGATTAGCAGCAAGAACATAGACCTCATCAATTTTCGCGGATACTTTTTTATAAGCGTCCATTTCGAAATTTGAAGCAGGAACTCCCATTTCTTTTTGCCCTTTAATAATTTTTGTCAGCATTGTTTTGTATTCAAGTCCTGACGGAATCACGAATTGGTGAATCATATCGATCATTGTTTCAAATTCAATTTCTCTGATCTTGATGTATCTCTCTAGAAGAATGTTGTAGCGAGTTTCGATTTCTGATTCGTGGAAGATTCCATTTCTAACAAGGAAGCTATAAGCATTCTTGTCTGTCATCGTCTTTAGAGCTTCTGGTGTCGTACGAAGATTTGGTAGTCCTCTACGAGCTGCTTCAGCTACCCATTCTTTCGAATAACCGTCACCATTGAAGACTGCTTTTTGTGAAGTCGTCATGAATTTTTTAATCAAGCTCATTAAAGATTGATCAACAGTTTGACCTCTACCTTGTTCAGTTTCAAGGAATGAGTTGGCCTCAATAAAAATATCTGTGACAGCTGCGTTTAAGATTGTCATTGGTAAACCAATAGCATGGCTTGATCCAACAGCACGGAATTCAAATTTGTTTCCAGTGAAAGCAAATGGAGAAGTTCTGTTTCTATCAGTGTTATCTTTTAAAAGGTGCGCTAATTGATTAGTTCCAAGATTAAGAACGTTGTTTGATGTTGGCTCGAAAGACTTGTCTTCCATGATGGCATGGAAAATTTTATCAATTGTATCTCCAAGGTAAGCAGAGATGATGCTTGGAGGGGCTTCGTTAGCTCCTAAGCGGTGATCGTTACCTGCTCCAGAGATCGCCATTCTTAGAGGGTTTGCATATCTATGAAGTGCTTCAACAATGATAGCAACCGTTGCAAGGAAACGTAGGTTTGATTGTGGCTCTGACCCTGGCTCTAAAAGATTTAATCCAGTGTCATCACTCATTGACCAGTTTACGTGTTTACCAGAACCGTTGATTCCTGCAAATGGTTTCTCATGAAGAAGAACCATCATGTCGTGTTTTTCAGCAATTCTTCTCATCGTAGTCATAACGATTTGATTGTTGTCTGAAGCAACGTTAGCTTCTGTAAAAATTGGCGCCATTTCAAATTGCCCTGGAGCAACTTCGTTGTGACGAGTTTTAGAAGGAATTCCTAAGCGGTGAAGTTCGTAGTCAAACTCTTGCATGAAAGCAAGAACACGATCAGGAACCAGACCGAAGTAGTGATCTTCTAACTGTTGGTTACGAGTTGTTAGAGCTCCAAAAAGAGTTCTACCAGTCATAACAAGGTCAGGTCTTGCATAGTAAAAAGCTTTATCAATTAAAAAGTACTCTTGTTCAGCACCACACGTAACGTGCACTGATGAAGACTGAGTGTGACCAGCAAGTTTTAAAAATTTTGTAGCAGCAGGGCCTAGTGCCGAAATAGATTTTAAAAGAGGAGTTTTAATATCTAGCGACTCGCCTAAGTATGAAACGAAAGCAGTTGGAATGTAGAGAGTTCTTCCGTTAACTGTTTCAATTAAAAACATTGGGGAAGTTAAATCCCAAGTTGTATATCCGCGTGCTTCGAAAGTTGAACGTGATCCACCATTTGGAAATGAAGAAGCATCAGGCTCACCTTGCATAAGTTGAGAAGCTGATAAACGCTCGATTGCTTTTCCTTCTTTATTGAAAGAGAAAAAGGCATCGTGCTTTTCTGCTGTTCCACCAGTTAATGGCTGGAACCAGTGGCAAAAATGTGTGGCCCCGTTTGAAACGGCCCAATCAGTAACAGCTTTGGCCACGGCTTCAGCGTGTTCTTTTTTAATCCCGCGACCTTCATCAAGTGCTTTAATGATTTCTCTTTTTGTCGTATCAGAAATATCTTCTGACGTTTTGAAATCAAACGTAAGTTCGCCGTAGTATTCACTTACACGTTTTGTTTGTCCCATGTTGTCCAGAGGAACAGTGAATTTTCTTGGATTTCTACTAGTCGCGCGGTTACGTAAACTCGATACAGATTCTTTGAGATCAGTCATTGTCATACATTCTCCCCTAACTACCATAAATTTTTGGCACGAAGAGATTGTAAAGTTAAACTGCTGCTTGATAAAGATAATTTGTCGTAATTTTTTCTAAAGAGATTAGAGAGTTCTCAGGCACATCATAGTAATCATCGCGATGAAGAGAATTAAAGTTCCGAGCGTCGCTTGCATTTCTTCTGGTAGCATTAGTTTGAATTCCTGACAAAATTGGTTTGTAAAACTTGTTATGCCAAAAAATGTTAAACTCAGCAAGTCAAAAGAGGCAAAACGACGCTTCGAAAAAGGTCTTTTTACTTTATAAGAATGTCATACTGGGCCTTCTCTAAACCATTAAAAGTGTTAAGAATCGTTTCTTTATTTTCCCCACCTTCATAGTCCTTAAAAAGTTTCCCTAAATCAATTTTCAATGTGAAATCTTGATTGAATTGGCTGGCATAAGTTCCCATTCCTAATGTGTCGACATCTCCGCTCACTAAAGAAGAAATAACGTAGTTTCCAAACTGAAACGCTTCATACTCATTAATGAGTGTTAAGAAGTCGCAGAACGAAACAATTTCGGTAGCGTGTTCTTTCTGAGCAATGAAGGCCGCTTTATAGGATTTGGCCATCGGGTTATCCGAATTGTCAGACATGAAGGCCAATTGAAACTGAGCAGAATGCCTTGTTTCGTGTACTAACAATAGTAGTGCCGTATAGGGATTAGAATCTTTGGCAATCGCCTCAGGATTGATAATAACAGTTCCTGGAGTGGGGTTATGAATATCAAAGTCAAAGTACGCTTCGCCTTTGATACGTTTCGAATCGATGATTAAAATCGGGGCCTGAATCTTTAGCGCTTTCACTTCAAGAGCAAAGACCGTCTTTAACACTTTTTCTTTTTTCTCCCAATCCAAATTTTTAAAATTCACAATTTCCGCTTTTAATTCTGGATTTTCATTAATAAGTTTAATGAGTGCCTGTCTTTCTTTAAGAGAGATTTTCCCAGAGACCGAATGAAAAGCTGCAGCTTCCGGCCGAAGCGCAAAGGCCTCTGGTGCCAGTCTCTGAACTGCTTCGTTGGCAAAATACTTAGGATTAAAAGTTTCGGCCATTAAATTTTGAGTCATTACCAAGGCCATAATTACTAGAAATTTCATACATCCTCTCCTATTGGGAATACAAGTCCATTGAACATCCCGCAAATGACAAAAAATGTATGTTGACGAATATCAACATTAAGATGGATAAATATCAACATGGAACAATTTATTATTTCTCCCGATGACTGTCTTATTCTCCGCGCCTATAAAGACGCGACTTCCCTGCGTGAAGCTGCCAGACTACTTAATTGTGATCCGGCCGGATTGCAGAGAAAAACCCAGCGCATATCTGAAGAGCATGGACTGCTTCAAAAGATTAAAGGCAAATGGGGACTCACAGAAGCTGGCTCTAATTTAGTGGGATGGCTGGAAGAAAGTATCGCCACTCAAAAAAAAGTGCTGGTTGGAAATACTTCGGTACGCATTGCTTCGACTATGTGGCTTGCTGAAGAGTTTCTTATTCCCAACTTATCGGACTTAAAAAAGAAGCTTGGCCCTAATATTAATTTTCAGCTCACGACTCCTGATAAAAATTTTGAGACTCACTTAACTGAAGGGGCATGCGATTTCGTTATTGTTTGCCATCCTCCTGAAGACCCGGCGATTGCTCACCGGTCACTCTTTAAAGAAGAGTGGGCCGTTGTTGCACCTGCTAGTTGGAAATCTAAAGGACACAAATTAAGTTTTGATGAACTGTTAAAAAAACCTTTTGTCAGACACGATAAAATTAATCCTGATATCTTTCATCTCGATGCAGCTGCATTGGGAAAAGTCACGGCCCTTACTGTGAATAATTTAATTGCCAACCGCTCGGCCGTTTTGCACGAAATTGGCTGGAGTATTGTTCCAAAAATTCTGGTGCTTGATTTGATCAAGAGCAAACAAATCGTCGAAGTGGAGCGTGAGATCGAAATGGATAGGAAAATGTGTGTATGGTGGCTTAGAAGGCGTACAGACTCAAAAAAACTATCGACTTCTATCTGTCAGTTTATTCAGGAAAGTTATTCAAAGATCTCATAAATAAAAAAGGCGCCCGAAGGCGCCTTACTTTTTTACTTTGAAGGATTTAATACTTTTACGGCAAGATCTTTATTCACCACTGAAATAGCGCGAATTTTCGCTGGAGTTACACCTACATTTAAGTTCACAGTCGCAAGCGACGCTAGTCTTGAAATCGTTACTGTGTATGTCTCATTGACTCTCATAAATTTTGCAAATTCAGAGTAGCGGTCTTTTAGAATACGCATTCCATTAACAGCGATGATCTCATCCCCTGCATTGATTCCCGCTTTATAGGCAGGCCCATCTAAAATAACAGTGCGGACAATCACGCGGTCTCCACTATGCTCAACATCCAGACCTAACCAAGGAACGTCTGAATTGTCCCACTCTAGTTTTAATCCGGCCTCAAGACAGATCGATTCAAGATCCAACTCTTCAGTCGTTGAAGTCATCACTTCGAATTTTTCACGGATTTCAGCTCCACCAACATCTTCTATAATTTTATAAACCTGCTCACCATTTACACCGCGTCCAGGATTGGCCTGGTAGTCACTCCAAAGAGCACTTAAAACGTCGTTGATACTTTTGTTTTTCTTTGCCAGTAAAATATTTAAAGCAAAGAAAACAATTCCACCTTTTAAGTAGTAACTGATGCTTGAGTTATTTGTGTTTTCATCCGGACGGTATAATTTAATCCATGAATTAAAAGATGAATCATCTAGTGAATGAAATTTTCTTCCCGGTACTGAGTAATAACGGTTTAAGTTATCTCTTTGCATTTCTAAGTATTCTTCAAGAGTAATCATCCCTGCTCTATAGATAAATAATTCATCCATTAAAGAAGTTAATCCTTCAGCAAGCCACAGAAGTTTAGATGTCGCCTCTCTTAAATAATTAAACGGTCCAAGCTCGAACGGGCGGATACGTTTTACGTTCCATGTGTGGAAGTATTCGTGTGAAACTAACGCCAGGTAATTGATGTAACCTTTGCGGTTTGTAATTTGTGTCGGGCAAAATTGTAGGGCCGTTGAATTGTGGTGTTCTAATCCGCCGTAAAGTCCTGGCACAAAGTGCGTGATGAATGAGTATTTTTCATAAGGAAATCCACCCATGAACTTTGCAATATGATCGACGATTTTTTTCGTATCTTCTTTAATATTTTCTTTGTGTGGTAATTGAGCTCCGTAGAATACGACATCGTGTGGAATTCCATCGATAGCGAAACCATCAGTTTCCTGACAACCAATTTCAATCGGTGAATCAATCAGGTCGTCGTAGTTTTTAGCTTCATATAAAAACACTTCTCTTTTTTCAGAAATATCTTTTAATCCAGTCGTCACTTTTGACCATGATGCAGGAAAAGCTAATTCAATAGTTGGGTTAACAATGTCAATTCCTTGCACTCCCATTAGCAATGTTGGAAGATGTAAGAATGCATGTGAATCATCAACGTGTGATGTACGGACAGTTAGCTCATGGCAAAAAACGTTGTAAGAAATTGTAAAGAAATCAGCATCCTTATTGGAATTTTTTAGCTCACTCTTTTTCCAGTCAATATGAAATGTTGAAATATCTGTTTGTTCAAGAAAGAGTCTCTCTCCTGTAGCAGTCGTCGCAACAATATTAGATAAATGACGAGAATACTCGCGCATTAAATAAGATCCTGGAGACCAACGCGGTAGAAAAAAATCTAAAACGTTTTCTGAACTTTCTTTTTTTCCGGTAATGATGACACGAACTTGGTGCGTCGAAGGTGTTTCGATAATTAATTTATATGTCAGTTTCATAAAATAATTCCTTTTTTGACTTGTAAATTCTTTTTTGGTTGGATAGTACTTGGACTCATCAACAATAACACTAACGACATACTTCCGCATGGGATTTTCACATGGCCTTTAAACAAAATACCGTTAACAAAGACCTGGTTTTACCACCTGTGATCATGTTTACTGAACGCGCCCTTTCTCAATTGAAGCTAATTATCGATAATGACTTTACCTTGGCGGGTAAATATTTTCGTATCGTAGTTAGTGGAAAAGGCTGCGAAGGTTTTACATACGCAGCAGGTTTTACTGACCTTCAAGATGAAGATTTTCAAGTTCGTATCGCAAATACTGAAGACGATATTTTTGTCGTCATCGATCCATTTGCTGCCTTCTATTTACAGGAAGCTTCTGTAGATTTCATTCAGGATTTTAATCAGGATGCTGAAGGGTTTGTTATTACAAATCACTCACAGTCTGAATTTAAAGGAAAATTCTGGAGAGCAAATCCTGAAAAAACGCCACCTGTAAAAGAAGGAATCTAAGATGCTCGACTTCCGTTACTTAAAAGCTTTCATGTTAACGGCCAAATACTCAAGCTTCTCAAAAGCGGCCGAAGAATTAAATATTGCTCAATCAGCTGTCAGCCGCCAGATTAAACTTCTGGAAGACTCACTTCAAGAAGAGTTGATCATCAGATCAAGCAAGAAAGTTATTCTCTCTGAAAAAGGAAAAGAGCTTTATCAGGCTTCACAAAGCTTTGAGAAAACATCTCTTCAAATTTTTCAACGTGAAGACCAGCTTCCACTTTCAATCGGAATCCTTGAAGGACTTCTTAAAAACTGGTTCACACCACTGCTTACTGATTATTTAAAAAATCAAAAACGTGACGTCACTGTTCACGTCGCAGATATGCCGGAATTAAAATCAGGAATCGAAGAAAGCAAATTCGACGTGATTTTCGGTGTGGAAAACATTCAATCAGAACTCGTGACTTCACTAAAATTGTTTGAAGAAAAACTGGTTCTTATTTCTAAGAATGAAATCAATCGTAAAAAATTAAATGAAAGCAGATGGGTTGTTTTTTCTAATAACGATCATTTGTTTAAATTGTCTAAAACAAAGAGTGAATCAATCGTTATGGTGGATTCATTTTCTTCAATCATCTCTCTGGTAAAAAATGATGTGGGTATCGCGGTTGTTCCTGATCATTTGATCAGAAAAGAAGACCAGCTAAAAGTTCAGGAGTTTCCGGGACTGCCGTCGTCACAAATTTATCTTTCGACACTTAATTACAAAAAAATGCCCGAACGAATTCAGGCATTATGTGACATTGTAAAAAAGAAATAAAACGACATTATTGTTGGAACAAAGGCTTACTTCTTACGTTATCCAGACTGTTAAAATAGTCGTGGAAATAACCATTGAAGTAGTCAGCGGCCTTATTGAAGTCTTCACTTTGGGTATTGAATAAATCAACCGCATTGTAGGGACGGTTATCATACGGGCCAAAACGTCCGGCCTGAGTGATAAAAACCATAATCTCTTTGGCGCCTTTTTGCTTTTGAGGCATGTAGTACTCGATCCAGTAATCTACCGGCACAGCATGTCCGATGTTTGTGTCTAAAACCATCCAGCCTTTTTCAGTGTAGAGCATTGTGGCCACGTGGTGACCCCACACGCCCATGTCGCCGGCTATCCAGATCTTTTTTACTAAATCAGGATGAATGTCTCTTACGATAGCTTCCATGTGAGTGATCGTTGCTCTACCGAAACAAAATCCAATCGTGCCTTTTGTATCATAACAATAATGATTTTTATTAACCTGTGAATTTGAAGTCGCATTATAAATAACATTCGTGTCTGCCGTTGTGACTTTTGTGTTCTTGCCTGGAATCGCTTGAACCTCATAAGACTCTAAGGCGATTTTTTTAACGTTTGCATTGTTGGCCAGGATTTCAGAGTCCGACATTCTTCGTTGAATCTCGATTAAATTCTCTCCACCATAAAGAGCTTCTAGTTCAGCGTAGTTTTTTGCCTTGGAAAAAACATTCGCTCCAGGGCCATAGAATGGTTTGTAGTTCATGATCTGGCCCATGGCCTCAAGGCATGATTGAAAACTTGCGGGTTCTCGATCACCCGACTCCATCACCTTGGGAGGCGTTGAGCAGCTGAAAAATGATAAGGAAACAATAATGAGTAGAAGTGTTTTCATACCCATTTCATCGGATGATTTTAGTTACGAATTAATAGCATTTTTTTGATTTCGGTAACACTCTTCCATCTTCACAAAGGTTTAGTTCCAGATGCTTACCTTTTCCTGAGAGTTTTTGTAAGTTATAGGTTTTTACCAGTGGTGAAATCCTTCCTAAGCGATCGCTGTTTCCAATACTCCATCTCACTTCGACATTTTTTGGAGTCTCAGTGCCGAACGCAAAATATACGCCTTCTTCATTTTGTGACGGAAGAGATCCGTAAGCGTAATTAGCTTCACCAAAACGCGCCACTTTCGTCGTTCTAAAAGTTAGCGTTGAAGAAATCCCGTGATAGTTACTTTTTTTACCTTGAAGATGAAAACGAATTGATCCTCTGCCTTGGCGTTTCGTTTGATTTTCAAAAACATAAACATGGCTGCTGATATCTCCTGCGCGCACTTTGCTTTGTCCCGAAATAAAATCCATCACACCATCGCCATTCAAATCAATAGACACCATTCCCGATGGGTTCATCAGGTTGACTCCCATTTCGCGAGCGCGGTCTATGTATTCATGATCGGCCTGTTGTTCGTAAAATAACATTCTCGATGAAGGAGGAAATCCTGAGTTGGCGATTAATAAATCAATGCGTCCATCAAGATTGTAATCAAGCCAGATCCCTCTTCTATTGCCTTCTGACCAGTTATCCGTTTTTTCTTCTGGGAAGATTTCAGTGCGGTAAAATTTAGGTGGGAATGTCCCTGTAGAGCCTGTGAGGATAGCAGATTTGTCATGAGTTTCAGCATCGCTGTCTTTTGCAAGATTACCAACTACGATATCGACAAAACCGTCGTTGTTATAATCACCACACAAACTAAAAAAAGAGTTTCCTCCACCTTTTGTTTCTGCAGTTCCCTCACCGTCAGCAGCGTACCCTGTAATGGTCCCGTAGTTAGTGAAATTTTTTCCATCAACGTTGAGCCACAACTTATTGTAATAACCATTAGAGTTATTCGTCATAATGTCTGGCAGGCCGTTTTTATCGACATCACAAACACTTGCTCCAAAAGTTGGAGTGGCATTTGGATAACCTTTGTCACTGCGACTCACTTCATACTCACCTTGCAGCTGAGTGCTGATATTGGTGAATTCAAAACCCTTTCCCTGCAATAAACTATCAGGTACGGGTTTGGGATTAAGATCTTTTTGAGAAAACCAATTAGCAAGATACAAGTCAATTTCACCATCAAGATTAAAATCAAAAGGAACAATGCTCGCCGTTGGAAGAATTCCTGTTGGCAGTGTGGCCTTTTGAACATAGGAAACTTTTCCACCAGCTACAATCCCCTTAAAAACTCTTGCGGGGTATTGAGTGACTTCACTTTTTTGATTTAAGTTTCCAACGATCACATCCAGGACACCATCGTGATCAAGGTCGATGAAATTTAAATAACTGGCACGGACAAGTTCACTAAATGGACTTGGCCCTAATTGGAATTTTTTTTCTTTTTTATTGAAGAAGTAAAATTTTGGAGATGCTAGAAAGTCATCCAATACCACCAGGTCAGTGGCACCATCGTTATTAACATCTACAGCATACATATGAACGGCCTGAATGCCTTTGAGTCCATACTCTTCAGTCTTATCGACGAAGACACCTGCATAATTTCCGGAAGCTTTAACAGGGTTAATATCATAAGGAATCGACTGTTCGCGAGGGCCGCCAACGTCAACGATAGGTCTGATTTTTTTATCGGCACATCCTGATAGTACAATCAGGAGTGCCAGTAAAAATGAATGTTTTTTAGAAATCGATAATATCAAATCCGTACCCGCCAGTTTTTACGACTGATTCAGAAATTTTAGCTACAGCTTTGTCATTGTTCTTAGACATTGCTTTAAGGTTTCTCTTAATCTTTCTTCCTGAATCGTTACAGATGTATTTTGTTAAACGAAGGGCCTGGTCTTTTTGTTCCTGAGTCGCCTTTGTTCCATTTAAAATAGCTGTCGTTCTAGAGATACAAGCAAGGATAACGTAAAGCTCGATCGCCATATCAGCAAGGCGTCCTTGAGGGATTTCGTTATCAATAATTTTTTTACCGTATCTAATTAATGAATCTTCTACTGCGATCGCAAATCTTCCCAGCATTGAAGAGAACTTCGCAGCTTGCTCTTTTAGTTCAGGGTGAGCTTTTGTAATCTGTTTTGATCCCATCATATTAGACATTCTCTTGCGGGCAAATTTTGTATAAACCCCAAGTGACTTAATCGGTGCTTTTAGTGCTGAAGATACATCAGAAATTTTTCCAAGTTCTTTCATATCTTCAGATGGACCTCTCACTCCTGATAGAGCAAGTAGACAACGAAGAATCTCATTCGTTCCTTCGAAGATCATATTGATACGAACGTCTCTCATTAAACGCTCATAAGGATACTCTTTCATGTAACCGTTACCGGCAGCAATTTGCATTGCCATGTCGATACATGACCAAAGATTTTCTGAACCATAAACTTTACATACAGCAGTTTCCATATAGTAGTCGTTCATTCCTTTAATCATGTTTCCAGTCGTAAGGTAAACGATACTTTCTACTGCATAAGTAGAAGCTGCCATCTTTGTTAATTTTTCCTGAATTAATCCAAACTCAGCAATCGGACGGTCGAATTGTTTTCTGTTAGCTGCGTGGTTAGTAGCAAGATCAAGAATCATTTTCATTCCTGTCGCACAACCTGCTCCTAGAGACAGTCGTCCAGAGTTAAGAACGTTCATCGCGATCTTAAATCCTTTTCCTAATTCACCAAGAATATTTTCTTTTGGAACAACAACTTTATCGAAATAAACCGCGCGAGTTTCACTGGCACGAATTCCCATTTTGTTTTCTTTTTCACCGAAAGACAGTCCCGGCATTCCACCTTCAACGATAAAGCAGGAAATTTTTTCCACACTTTTTCCGTCAATCATGTGCTCAGTTTTTGCAAAAACAGAATAAAATCCTGCAAGACCTGCGTTAGTAATCCATAATTTCTGACCAGTGATAGTGTATGTACCATCCTTATTGTCGACGGCTTTCGTTTTGATTGAATAAGCGTCTGACCCAGATCCTGGTTCAGTTAAACAAAAAGCAGCAATCACTTCACCAGATGCTAATCTCGGAAGCCACTTCTTTTTTTGTTCGTCGTTCCCTTCGTTAAGTAATGCTCTATACCCGATCGATTGGTGTGCTCCGGCCATTGTCGCGATCGCACTATCTTTACTCGCCAGCTGTCCAAATACGCGGCAGTATAATGAGTAGTCTAATCCTAATCCACCTAGCTCTTCCGGAACTCCAAGCCCCATAAGACCCATTTCAGAAAGTCCTTTAATGATAGATTCTGGAAGCTTTCCTTCATTATCAAATTTCTCACTATGGAAGTTATCCTTAGCAAATTGGTCAACTGCTGCAGTCATCTCTTTTGCCATTTCAACTTGAGAGTCTGAGAATTGTGGATAAGGGAAAACCAGACTTTCGTTCATTTCTCCAAAGAAGAAAGAACCCACTACTGATTCAAAATTACCGTTTGGATTACTTGCCATTTTTGATCACCTTTTAATTTTATCTGAGTTAAAGAGAATACATGTACTAGGATACTCAAACTTTACAAAAAGAGAAATGAAATCAAAAAACCAATTTTTTTTGTCGGATTAAAGAATCTTATTGCTATGAGTCCGCTAACTTCTTAGAATAGAAGAATAAGAATAATTTTGATCCACCATGGAAGGTGAATTTGAAAGATCTACTGGCGTTGTTTCAAACGGATGTGAAACAAGTATGAAAAAATTTAATTTCAATTTTAAATTCCTTGATAGGTTTAAGAAAACAAAATCTGATGATATTGAATCACAGGTCGATGATCTTAATGATGACTCCTCTAATGAAGAGGAGGAGAACTTTGCATTTCAAGAAATGCCTCGTACAAAACACTCAGAAGATGCGACCTTAACTAAATCACAAATTCTTGAAGAAGAAGGTTTCTCTGACGATAACCCTGAAGACTTTGCTGAAAAAACCCTTAGTAACTTCAACTTAGATAAGTTCAGAGAAGAAAATCAGCACCTGATTAACGACAATCTTGGTGAAGACGCAACTGATACAAATATGACTTTCGAGGAAATGGGAAAAAGCGCGTCTCCTACTACTCCGCCTGAAAAAACGAAATCACGCTTTAAAATTAAGTTTCCAAAATTTGGAAAATCATACGACTCAACTGATTCATTTGACAGGCCAAATCTCAAAGATCGTTTTTCTGGTTCTCCAATGAAATCGCTGGATAAATTCAGCTGGAACGACTTTGTTTTAAAACTTTTCTCACCTTATACAAGAGGAAAAGTTCACGGCGTATTTATTATCCTTTTAGTTGTAACGTTTACTTATTTAATCGGTAAAGGGACTGCACTCTTTTTAGGGCGCTCTACTCCAGTTGTAACGACTGTAAAGAGCAACATTACAATGCCGATTGAAAAAACAGATACCACGCTTCAGGATATTAACCGAATTTCTTCGACAAACCTTTTCAACATTAAAGAAAGCGATAGAAACGAAACGAAAAAAGAACAAAAAGATATCGCCAGTATCATTTGTCTTGATGCTGAAAAACCAACAGCTGAACCTCTAAAGTTATTAGACACAATCGTTTTACAAGACTCGGTGAAGTCGGTGGCCTCTGTTCAGGTGCGTGGATCAAGTGACCTGGTCAATGTTCGTGAAGGTGAACAAATCAACAACGCGGTAGAAGTTTCAAAAATTAACCGCATGAAGATTATTTTAAAGAACCTGACGACAGGTGACTGCGAGTATATCGCAAGTGAAGATGAAGAAGCTCCGGCGCAAATGCCAAATATCCAGATCATGTCTAAGAAACAAGCTAAGTCTTTCTTTAAGAGCACAAACCCGATGATTAAAAATGCCGGGAACAACTTTAAGATTAAGCGCCAGTTCAGAGACAAGATGATCAGCAACATGAGTGAAGTCTTAACTCAGGCAAAAGCAATCCAGATCACAAATCCGGATGGGTCTCTTTCATTTAAGATGACTGAAGTTGTGCCGGGAAGTATCTACTCTCAACTTAATATCCAAAACGATGACATCATTACCAGCATCAACGGTAAGAAGATTGAAAACCTGAATGAGCTTATGACTTTAATGGGAAGAATTAAAGACATCGATGCTTTTCAAATTGGTTTAAAACGTAATGGAATGAACGAAAATTTAGAATACGGCTTTGAATAAAAATATTTATTTGGACGAAAAAAAATGAAAAAAAATGTTTACCTCTCTAAAGTACTTACGGCCACTTTGCTATTATCAGCGGGATTATCTCCTGAGGTAAGAGCTCAGTTTGATAAGTATAAGAGCAAAACTAAGTTTAGCAGGCCCCGTGCAGGTGTACCTGGAAAGCTCAACACTCCTGCTGATATCTCTATTCCAGATACTGGCAAATCGGCGAGCTCACTTTTAAACAACACTTCTGCTCAAGACACTACCAACTTTGAAGGTGATGACGATGAAGGTATTGCTGCTGGTGGTGGTGACGACAGCGAGAGCGCTGATATTCCAGGATCATCTGGCGGTAGTGGAGCTGATACTTTCGGAAGAAAAAGTGTTAGATCAGCTAACCCTAACAAGTCAGATAAAAAGTTTGTTAACTTAAATCCAGAAACAGCATTCGGCCCTGAAGTTGTAACATCATTTGATTTTCCAAACGTTTCAATCCTTGATTTAACAAAACACATGCAAAAACTTACGGGATTAAACTTAATCCTTGATAAGGATATCAAAGGAAAGATTTCGATTTCCAGCCCTACTCCAATTACGATTGGAGATGCGTGGAAAGCTTACCTTCAAGCTCTTTCAATCAACGGATACTCTCTGGTGAAATCAGGGGCATTCTACACAATCGTTAATAACCGCGATATCAGATACTCTCCAACGACGATGTATACGGGAACATACACTCCTAATACTGAAAACTACGTGATGCAGATTATCCCTCTGAAGTATGTAAACTCTAGAGAAGTAGCGAACTCATTTAGACCTTTCATGTCTCGTTACGGAAGAATTATCGAGATCAAGCAAACGAACACGGTTATCGTTCAGGAAACTGGAACGCACATCAATCGTTTAATGAAGCTTATTAAGTTCATCGATATCCCAGGTCACGAAGAGTCTCTGCAAATTATTAAAGTAAGAAATTCTTCTGCGCAAGAGATCGCTACCCTATTAGATAAAATTCTTAAAGGTGGAGCTGGAGCTGCGGGTGCTGCGAGAACTGGCAGTGTTGCTGGTGGAACAGGATCAACTTCTCAATCAAATATTTCACGTATCATTGCTGAGCCAAGAACGAATTCAATTATCGCTATGGCAAACTCTGAAGGGGCACGCGAACTAAGAGGACTGATTGAAAAACTAGACGTAAAAGTTGTAGCTGCTGGCTCTGGACAAATTCACGTTTATTATCTGAACTACGGTGACTCTGAGGCCCTTTCTAAAACACTTTCTTCTCTGGTAGGAAATGCACCAAGATCTGGTGGTGCTGGAGGATTAACTCGTTTTACAAGTCCGGTTGGTGGCACTGCTACAACTGCGACATTATTTAACAGCGAAGTAAAAATCACTTCTGATAAAGACAACAACGCGCTTGTTGTAACGGCTTCACCTACTGACTATGAAACTGTAAAAGCAGTTATCGCTCAGCTGGATATTCCACGTGACCAGGTTTATGTTGAAGGTCTAATGATGGAAACAAATGTTGGTAAAACAAATGGATTCGGAATTAGCTTAATTGGTGCTTATGGTTCTGGTGGATCTCAAAAAGCTGGTTACGGAAAAACAAACGACCTTCTTTCTCTTATGACAAACAATATTACAAACCTTTCAGGTTTATTTGTTGGTGGTGGTATTGGAAGAAAAGTTGAACTTCCAAACCCGGCCGGTGGAACACCTCTACAAGTAAACTCTGTTAACGCTTTAATCACAGCGATTGCGACACAAAACTCGACAAACGTTCTGGCGACTCCACAAATCTTAACAATGGATAACGTTGAAGGTGCTTTCGAGTCAGGGGAAGAAGTTCCTACGACTGAAACAACAAGTGCAACAAACGGTTCGACTACGAACTCTATTAAGATGCAAAAAGTTTCTCTTTCTTTAAAAATCACTCCACAGATCAACAAGGTCACTCGCTTTGTTAAACTTAAAATCGATCAGAAGATTGTAGATTTCTCTGGTAGAGAGTTAAGTTCTACTCAGGGTGGTGTGGGGACTGTTCTAAGACAAATCCAGACGACAGTTGTTGTTCGTGATAAAGACACCATCGCGATGGGTGGTTTAATGCGCGATAAAGAATCAAGAACAGTCAGCAAGGTTCCATTATTGGGAGATATTCCGGTACTAGGGTGGTTGTTTAAAAACACAACGAAGACAGTAGAAAAAGTTAACCTACTCTTCTTCATGACACCAAAAATTCTGGCGTCGTATGAAAAGACAAACCCGGAAAATGTAAAAGACCTTCTTAACCGTCGTCAGGCCCACTTAAAGAATATGGTTGGTGATGATGATGGATTTGCTACAACTGTTAAAGGTCTATACGACAAGGCAAAAAAACAGGAAGAAGGACCGTTATACGATAGAACTGAATCGGATAAGTACAAATCAAGAAACGATGCAATCAATGGCCTGGACTCAGCTTCTAACTCAATTGATGCTGTAGACTCGACTCCTGATTACGTTGAGATTGTAAAAAAATCTGAAGCTAAAGAAACGGCAAGTACAGTACAGTAAAAAAAAGACTAAGGATTATTGAGTGAAAATAACTGATCACATGATGGAAAAAGTCGAAGGCCAGAAAGAAAAAATCGGCCAGCTGCTTTTGAAACACACTTCGCTGACTACAGACCAGTTAGATGAAGCGCTGGAGATTCAGCAGGAATCAGGAATGCTCCTGGGAGAAATTCTCCTGAGGAAAAACTATATTCATCCTCACGATATTATCAAAGTAATCTGTCATCAGGTGGACATCCCCTATGTGACAGAATTAAAACTCGATGAAATCGACCCGAACCTGACGATGAACATCAGTATCAACTACGCCAAGACTCACGAGGTCCTGCCGATTTTAGAAACTGATTACTCGATCACTCTTTTAGTGACTGACCCGTTCAACTTCGATGCTATCAACGACATCCAGGAAATTTTTAAGAAAGAAGTTAAGATGGTGGTCTCATCACCTCTTAAAGTTCAGGATGCGATTAACCGCATTTACGAACGTGCCAATAGAAACGTTGTAGACAATATCGAAGGTGACTTCGATGAAAACTTAGATCTAGACGGGCCAATTGATATTCTTGAAGCTGGAGCTGATGAAGCACCAGTTATTCGTTTTGTTAACTCGATTATCTTCCGCGCGATTAAAGAGCGTGCCTCAGATATTCACATCGAGCCTTATGAAAAAGAAGTTGTGTACCGCTTCCGTGTTAACCGAGTTATGCGTGAAATTTTACGCCAGCCGATTAAAACTCAAGCTTCTGTTACATCACGTCTAAAAGTTATGACAAAGTCTATGGACATCGCCGAGAAACGTCTTCCACAGGATGGACGTATCAAGATTAAGATGGCCGGAAAAGATATCGATATCAGGGTTTCTGTTGTTCCGATTCAAAACGGTGAACGTATCGTAATGAGGGTTCTAGAAAAGTCCAACAACATTTTAACTCTGGAAAACTTAGGATTCCATGGAGCGAACTTAAAAGCTCTGGATGAATTATCAAAAAGAAAGCACGGAGTCGTTTACGTTTCAGGGCCTACTGGTCACGGGAAGACGACAACTCTCTTTGCCATGTTAGATCGTATCAATACTCCTGATAAAATGATTATCACAGTTGAAGATCCGGTCGAGTATGAGCTGCAAGGTATTTCACAAATCCAGGTTAACCATAAAATTGACCTGACATTCGCGAAAGCACTACGCTCTATTCTTCGTCAAAACCCGGACGTTATCATGGTCGGGGAAACACGAGATTTAGAAACTGCCGAGATGGCGATTCAAGCGTCTCTTACAGGTCACTTTGTACTATCTACGATTCACACGAATGACGCTTCATCTGCTCCCAACCGTTTAATTGATATGGGAGTTCAGCCGTTCTTAATTGCTTCTTCACTTGCTGCAGTTCTTGCTCAGCGATTGATCAGAACTTTATGTAATGAATGTAAAGAGTCTTACGAACCAACTGAATACGATTTCCAAATGCTCGATGTACATTCAATTCCACCAGGTGCTACTTTGTACAAACCAAAAGGCTGTGCGAAATGTAACTACATGGGTTACGGAAGTATGACTGTCGTGTCTGAACTTTTAATTTTGACCGATGACATCCGCCCGCTTATTTTAAAGAAAGCAGACGCAAACACTGTTAAGAAAATGGCGATGAAAAACGGAATGAAATCTCTTCGTCAGGATGCCCTGGAAAAAGTTTTCAGAGGGATTACTTCAGTAGAAGAAATGGTTCGCGCGATTAACGAAGAAGATGAGGACGTTCAACACTAATGGCAATTTATAATTATAAAGGTCTCGATAAGTCAGGAAGCGAAGTTAAAGGCACAGTGAATTCTGAAGGTCTGGTCGCTGCTAAATCTCGCGTGCGCTCTATGGGCATTATGCTGACAGAAATCAGTGAGCAGACTTCCGGGTCAGTAAAAAAGAATGCCAGCTTTAGTTTTGGTAGTGCTGTATCGATTGATGACCTCTCTTTAATGACTAGACAGCTTGCCACGCTATTGCGTGCAAAAATTCAAGTTGTAGAAGCATTCACTGCCCTAGTTGATCAGACAGAAAATCCGAATTTAAAAATTACCCTTTCAGAAATCCGCCAAAAAGTTAACGAAGGATCATCTTTAGCGAAAGCTCTTGGTGATTACCCGAAAATTTTTGATAACGTTTATGTGAACATGGTTGATGCCGGTGAAACTTCGGGGACACTGGAAGTCGTTTTATTAAAACTTGCCGACTTTACCGAAGGCCAGTTGAAACTACGAAATAAAATTAAGAGTGCCATGACCTACCCTGTTGTTATGATGGGTGCCGGTGGTGGGATGATCGGGATCATTTTCGTTTTTGTAATCCCGAAAATTACAAAAATTTTCATCAGTATGAAAAAGACTCTCCCTCTGCAGACTCAAATTTGTATTTGGATATCAAACTTCTTAATTAGCTACTGGTGGTTATTAATTATTGCCGCTGTCCTTGGATGGCAGTCATTTAAAAAATGGAAGGCCACACCATCAGGAAGATCAAAATACGACGCTTTCGTTTTAAAAGTGCCGGTGGTTGCTGAAATTGTCACGATGATCAATGTCAGCCGTTTTTGCTCAACACTTGCCACACTACTTCAGTCAGGTGTTCCAATTCTTGTCTCAATGAAAATTGTTTCAAATTTAATTTCAAACGTTCACATGAAAAAGGCCATTGAAGACTCTCGTCAGAGCGTCTCCGAAGGAGCTTCGCTCACAGGCCCGTTAATCAGATCAGAACTCTTTCCTCCAATGGTTACTCACATGATTAAACTTGGGGAAAAGTCGGGTGAATTGGAGCCAATGCTTCAGATTGTCGCAGAAAATTATGAAGATCAGGTCAATACAAAACTTAGTGGACTAACATCAGTGTTAGAACCTATAATGATGGTTGTTATGGGACTTGTAGTGGCATTTATTATCTTCTCGGTAGTAGTTCCCCTTATTGATCTTAACAATGTGACAAAGTAAAATCTAAATAGATAAATTTAAATTCCTTTCGGAGATCCAATGGAAAACACGTCTTTTGAAAAAGCTCTCGTTCAAAATCAAAAAGGTTTCTCACTTATTGAAATCTTAATTGCCCTTACTCTACTTGCTGTTGCAGGTACATTCGTAGTTGGTCGCTTTATGGACACACTAAATGAAGGACAAGTTAAATCAACAAAAATTCAAATGAATGGTCTTGATGCCCGTTTAAAAGAGTTCAGAAGAAAATGTGGTTTTTACCCAACAACTGAACAAGGTCTTGAGTCTCTAATGACAAAACCAACTGGTGGTCGTGAGTGTAAAGATTATCCTGCTAACGGATTCATCGATGGTGAATCAGTACCTAAGGATCCATGGGATAATGACTTCATTTACGAATCTGACGGTAAAACTTTCAACATCTACTCTTATGGGCCGGATGGAGAAGCAGGCGGAGAAGGAACAGACTCAGATATTTATCTGAAAGCTGGAAAAGGTGGCGCTGCTGCTGGTGGTGGATCAGGAGCTGAAGCTGGTGCAGAAGCGCCAGCTGCTGAGTAATTTTATTCAACCAAAACTTTTAAAATCAAACAAAGGCTTCACGCTCATTGAGATCTTGATCGCCTTTGTTTTGATTCTGTTCGTTCTTACCATGGCCATGTCCGATACTTTTAATACTGGTGCAGACCTGGAAAAGGAAAGTAATAATCTAGAGCGGGCCGTTCGCTTTATGAGTGATGAAGCTGCTCTAAGAAACGCTGTCGTCAGACTCCACTTCATGTTAAATAAGGCCCCTCAAGAATACGCCATTGAATATGGGCCGAGTGATTCATTTATTCTTCCTCCTGAAAGCGATACGGCCATCAAAATTCTTACCAAAGAAGAAGAAGAAAAGGCCGCAAAGCAGACCAAAGAAATCAATTTGAAATTCAATAAAGTGCAGGAGTTTCAAGATTCCAACACAGAAGTCTCAGATAATGTTAAAATATTAGGTGTTGGTAACGCTAGTTCTGAGAAGTTTATGTCCACTGGGGATGTATCGGTTTACTCCTTCCCTACAGGAGAAAAAGACGACGCTCTGATCATACTTGCCAATGATGAAGAGGTTATCTCCCTGGAGATAAACCCATTCAATTCTAAAATTGAAAAAAAGAAGTTTAAGATTGTCCCAGTTGGGACCAGAGAACTAAGTGATTTGCAGGCAGAAAAGGCAAAAGAGATTTTTGAGACATGGCTAAAAGACAAGTAGCTCCTAAATTTTTAAAAGGGAATCAATCCGGCTTCACGTTAATGGAAGTTATGATTGCGATCGCTATTTTTGCTATTTTCTCGACAGTTTTTGTCACGGGCTTCGGCTACAACCTACTCGACTCCGGAAATTTAAAAGAAGATATTTTACTCAAAGATTTTGCTGAAAATAAAATCAACGACATCATCACCAATCCTCCGACTCTTGCCGACTCACTGACTTTAACTAAAGAAACAAAAGACATTGAAAATAATCCGAACTATCAAACCATCGTTGAGTATAAAAAATTCTTCGTTCCGGACATGACTAAAATTGCTGAAACCGCTGGAGAGTCTCCCACTGATGAAGACAACCAACAAGCGGCGATGGAAAAAAGGATCTTTGCTGTCTTCAAAGAAAATATGGAGAAGATGATCTGGCAGGTTGAAGTCACGGTAAAAAATAAAACGACAAGTAAGACTCTTGTCTTAGATGCCTGGATTTATAATCCGGCCGCGGATGTAAAAATTGGAACATTCTAATCTTCATCCAAAATTTTCAGATCAGGAAGGCTTCACATTAATTGAAGTCATGATTTCAATTACCATCCTATCTTTTATTTCTTACGCCACTTTTAGAATGGTGAATACGAATACCGACACCAAAGACCGCGTTGTTAAAGAAGACCGCCAGACTGTTCAAACGCTTACCGCGATTGGAAGACTTGATACTGATATTTCACAAATCTATAACCCACTTTTTGCTTCTTCTAAACTGGCCCCTACGGCCAATGGATCGAGCTCTGATATTTACGCCGACAATACTTCAAATGCCAATGGAGCTTTTGATGGCAAGGCCAATACGGGTGCGCTTATCCCGCAATTTAAATCGGAAGATAAATCGACAATCATTTTTCTAACTCTGGCCAACCGTCGCAAGATGGCCGATACCAAAGAGTCACGTTTTGCATGGGTAAAATACTCGATGCGCTCGATGGAGCCGGATCCGGATAATCCTGATGATAAAACTGCCGGCCTTTATGAATTAGTCCGCCAGACGATTGCTACTGATATTTTCAATCCTACTCAAGACTGGTCAAAACCAAAGTTTCAAGTAGTGATGGAGAGAATCAAGAATCTGGAATTTTCTTTCTGGGATGAACGCTCTAAAAAATACACGACGTCTCTTCAAGAGCTCAATGAGAATAAAAATCTTATCCGCTCTTTGAAAGTCAATATAACGTGGATTGATGACGACAATAATGAACAGAAAATTGAAAAAGCTTTCCGCGTTCTTTATCCGTACTTCAATACAAAACAAGATGACCTGGCAACAGGCGCAGCCGGTGGTGCTTACGGCGGCGGAACTCAGCCTCCGGGAACACCTAATCCCAATACGCCGATTAACCCAGCAGAGGAAGAAGATGATTAGTAAATCTAGTCGTACATTTTTTCAAAAAACACTAAACTCTGATAGTGGTATGGCCCTTATGATGGTTATGGGTGTTATCGCTCTATTAACTTTCCTCCTGGCCGATTTTACTTTTGAAACCAAACTCAACAAGATCAAAGTTTATAATCAACAGGATAAAATCCAGGCGAGACTAAATGCTGAATCAGGATTGAACTTTGCTTTGGCAAAACTTCGCATGTATCAGGAAGGAAGAAACAAGATCGAAAAAGACGAAAGCATCAAGAGTGCTTTTCCTACTTCAGATCTTGAGGCCATTATTATCCAGCCTTTCATGTACCCTATTCCCGCTCCTAAAGGGGCCGGTATTATCCAGAAAACGGCACTGGAAGAATTCAATAAAAAAACCATGTTCCGCGGTGAAGTTTCTGTCACCTTCACTAAAATTTCAGGATTTTTAAATCCCAATGGACTTCGCCTTAAGGCCACTAAACCTGGTCTAGACCAACAGAAAGATGCTGCCTTTGAAGAACCAGATGATGAAGAAGATGATAAAACGCCTACGACACCGGGAACTCCAGCAGACAAGAAAAAAGGTGAACGCGCTGACGTCATTATTGAAAAGAAAATCACTGAGACACTTCAGCGACTTCTAAAAGATAAAAGTGATGTGGATGAAGACTTCCACTCGAAGTACTCAAACGTTGACCCGGCCTACCTGGTTAAAGAATTAAAGTATTACGTGAACGACTCTGCTCAATTCAATGACAGCCAGAAACCCGAAATTGAGTCTAAGTTTTCGCAAAAAAATATTACGGCGAAGCACGGACCTCTTGCGTCTATTGATGAGCTTTATCTTCTGCCTTCATGGGATGATGCTTTAGTTGACCTGATTAAAGACCGCATGAGTGTTCACGAAGTGAATGTTATTTCAATTAACGAATTAACGATCCAGGATTTAAAAATCCTGTTTCCTTCAGTTAACGATGTTCAGGTGGAAGAATTTTTTAAGTACCGCGATGGGGATCCTGATAAAAAAATTAAAGCAAATAAATTTAAAAATGCTGAAGACTTCAAAAATGTTGTGGTCTCTACTTTAAATATTGTCAGCGACACTGAATACCAGGAACGCATGACTGAACTCAAACAAGCGGGACTGACAATTGATACGGCCGGGAAACTCTACAAGGTAAACAGCCGTGGAGTCTTCAACAATGCCGTTTACAATGTCGTTGCCTATATCGATTTGCCAATCAAACCTACTCCGGTAAAGCCGAAAACTCCTGGAACACCGGGTACTACTGCTCCGGACGAACCAGGTGTTACAACTCCTGAAGGTGGAAAGCCAGGTGCTGATAAAGAAGATAAACCTCAGCCGGTTGAACTTCTTCTTCCAAGAGTCATTGAAATGCGACTAGAATAGTCGGTCATCGCGTTTAATACCCAACTGGTAATATATTTCCCTATGCGGAAATCACCTTTCTAGATAAACTTAAAGATATGAATATATTGGCCATTGATATCGGGTCGTACTCAGTTAAGTTTATTGAAGTAAGACCTGAGCGAAAAAATTATGTACTGGTTGAAAAACAGGAAATCATTCTTGATGAAGTAAAACCACATTACCCCAACATCAGCAGCATCATTGATCTGCAGAAAGAAATTATAATTAATTATATTCAGAAGAAACCCAGTGATATCAAAATCATTTTCCAAATGCCTAACGAGATGCTTACCACTCGTTACCTGGAAATTCCTGGTACATCAAAAAGAAAAACAGAATTGATCATTCCTTTCCAATTGGAAGAGAATCTTCCATACGCTCTTAACAATGCTCACTTTAGTTCGCGCATTAATAAGAAAAACAGCAGTTTTTCTGTTTTAAGTAACATCACTCAACTAAGTGTCTTCAAAGATTTTTTTGGATACTTTGAAAATAAAGAAGCTCAGCCTTCAATTTTGACGAGTGAAGTTTCAATCATGCAGGCCTATATCGATCATATCAAAATGAACGACACTTGCTGCATTATCGACTTCGGCCATAAGACGACAAAAGTTTATTTTGTTCAGGACCGCCAGATTGTTTCCAACCACACTTCGTATGTGGCGGGACTTGCGATCAATGAAGTTATCTCTAAGACTTATCAAATCTCAATGGAAAATGCGATTATCTATAAACATGCAAACGCTTTCATGTTGAACGATGATCAACTGGATGACGTATCAGCAGAACAAAAAGGGTTCGCTCTTTTAATGAAGCAGATCTTTAATCCGTTTATTTTAGATTTAAGACGCTGGGAAATCGGTCACCGTGTAAAATTCGGAACGAACATCGATAAGTTTTATATCTTCGGTGGATCAAGCAACATCAATAACCTTGATAATTTTATTCACTACCATACTGGAATCAAAGTGGAGACACTCCCTCCGATTCTTGATTTAAAAAACGACTACACAGCGACAGATAAAAATTTCTATATGGCAAAGATGATGGCCGTCTCTCAAAAGATTCCATCGTCGATCATTAACTTTTTATCGGGTAAATTCCAGACAGCTTCAAATGCTTTCATCTCGATTCACTCGGCCGTGTTTATCTGGGTAAGAACAACTTTTATCGCCCTTCTTTTAATCTTAGGATTAGCTGGCGAGAGATTTATCTTCTTACAAAAACAAAACACGACAACAGATACAAAGATTAAGGCCTTGATGAAGAGATCAAACCTCAACATCAGCACTCCTGATAGAAAAGCTTATGAAAAAAATCCCAACAGGATTTTAAGCTTAATGAAAAAGAAAAATAAAATCGTGAAAGATGAAGTGAGCTCAATTCTCTCTTCTCAATCAGTCAACGCTCTTCGCCCGCTGGGAGTTTTAAGTAAAACTATCAGCAATAACCCATTAGTGAGCCTTGAGAAATTTACCAGCAATGGTTATGAAGTGACGGCCTTGTTCCAAGCTGAAGATGCTGCCGAACTGGAAAAGATGAGCACGGTTCTTCGCGGCTCAGGACTACCTGGATTAAAAGTTTCATACCAAACAGGTCAAAAAACTTTAAGCATTCAATTTGAGGACCGACAATAATGGAAAAGGCTTCTAACATCTTTATTAAAATTGACGATTTTATTTTCAAGAAACTCGATCTCTTGAAAAATGATGGTGTCTTTCAAAAATTCAATGATGGGCTTTCAAACTTAGAAGAGTCACAACAAAAACTTGTGGCCCAGTTAACAACGTTTGCTTTTATCTTATTGCCTTTTATTTTCGTACTTGTTCTTTGGTGGGGAAACTCTCAAACGAAAAAGACTCTGGATATCAAAAAGCAAATTATCGAACAGATCGCTCTCTATGAAGGAAACCAGAGTGCGCTTACTAACATCAGTACAAACTATCTCTCTCCTACGGCCATCAGCAGCCAGGAAGATTTAGACAATAGGATCAGAAATATCCTTTCACAAAATGCGATTGATCAGGAAAAAGTTACAGTGAGTAATTTTCACTCGACTTCGACTTCATCAACAGTTGCAAAAGTTGAGGCGGACCTTAATTTTAGAAACTTTGGAACTAATGACTTCTCATCTTTTATGAGAACTCTGGTTGAGCGTGAACGTTTAAAGATTATTAAAGTTGACCTGACTAAAAATCAAGAAAACAACTTGCTTCAAGGTACTATCTCCCTAATGCACATGGGACAAAACGCAATAACTCCAGAGCTATAAAAAACAATGAAAAGAAAACGCATTCAATATAACGAAATCAACGAAGAAACATACGCTCCAAAATACTGGACGAAGCCTCGTCTCGTTTTAATCGGGATCGTGCTTTTAATTCTTGGTTTTTTAGTGAACTTCTCTCTTGAAGACCGCGTGAATAAATACCTTCAAACAACTCTTGGAAATAACCAGGCATGCCCGATTCAATTCGAGCGCGCCGAGCTTTCTTACTTCATGCCTAAACTGACAATGAAAAAGCCAGTGATCATGGGCGCGTGTTTTGGACAATTCAACAATCGTCTTGAATTCAGGGATATCAAAGTGGGTTTTCACTCACCTAGTTTCTACCCAGTAGGATTAAGACTGCATATCGAAGCAACAAGCGGAAAATCGTATATCAATTTATACCCTGTCATCTCTCTTTTTTCTCAAAATGTAAAAATTGAAAAGACCGTTGTTGATACACAAATCTTTGCACCGATGACTGAGGCCAATCTTTCTCCGATCTCAGGCCAGTTAAGTATCGAAGGATTTTTTGAATTCAAGTCAGGAGCTATTGTTGACGGCGATCTCGATATCGTTTCAAAAAACTTTTCTCTGCCATCACAAAACATCAAAGGGTTTGAGCTCACTCAGCTCAACCTTGAAACTCTTAGAATTTCAGCTCACTTCTCTGACGCTCAAACACTTTCAGTAGATAGAATTCAAATCGGAAAGGCCAATGCACCGATCGAATTAAACCTGAAAGGCATTATGAAAATCAATGAAAGTGACTTCATGAGTTCGAACCTGAATCTCAACGGTAATCTGAAACTTTCGCAGTACATTCTTCTGAACTTCTCGTTCATTAAACTATTCTTGCCTGAAAGTAACACAAGTGGTAATTATCAAGTGAAGATTAACGGGCCACTGAGAAATCCTGGGGCACCTCAGATACTCTAAGTCACTCTAGTTGAAAATTATGCAATCAGCACAAATCGAAAAGATGCTGACCCATCACCTGGTCAGAAACCTACCTAACCATAAAGTTTTGGATGTGTATCTTTACGCATCTCTTCCTGGCGGGAAATTATTTCGTCCGCACCTGGTCTGGTCTGTCTTTCAAGATTTGAATCCTGAACTGTATCAGACATCTCACTTAGATTTAAATTCTAACCACTCTAAACTCTCTTCTGGCGTTGAATTTCATCACACATACACTTTGCTTCATGATGATCTTCCCTGCATGGATAATGACCTTACAAGACGTGGAAAGCCGTGCACGCATATTGCCTTCGGCGAATGGCAGGCGTTACTCGCAGGAGATGGCCTACTAAATATTTCTTATCAACTACTTTCAAAAATAAATCACCCGAGATCTCAGGATCTTTTTAGATTATTCAGCTGGGCACTTGGACCGAAAGGATTAATCCACGGTCAGGTGATGGATCTAGCTCACGAGATGACCGAGAATTTCCAAAACACTCTGCGCACTCATGAACTAAAGACGGCCAGACTGATTCAAGTGGCGATTTTAGGAAGTGCAATTATTGCCAACCCAAAGTCCGACTACAGTCGTGAAAAGAAGCTATGGAAGTATTCAAGGCTTCTAGGCGTAAATTTTCAATTGATCGATGACTTAAGTGAATTAGCAGAAAGTGAATTAAGTGAACACGAGCTGGATGTAAATCCGTGGCTACACTTCCCCGAAGAGTCTTATAAAGAAACTCTTAAAGGTTTAGAGCAATTCGCAAAATTATCAAAAGATTTAAAATTATCGAATACGGATAAGATCGTTAAAGATTATTACGCAAAAATGCTCTCTCTTATTGCTCCCAACAAGAAAATCATCGATACGCACTTAAAAGGAAAGCTGGATTTAGCTCCAGTGATTCTTATGATGCAAACTTTCGGTGATATTTAGAATTTCCACCAATTTAGATTTTGCCAGCATAAGTTTTTGGAAGTCAGACTCAATCAACACTCTTTTTGTCATTGATTCGCGACTTGGGTAGGCAGGAATTTCCGGTAGCTCGACTTCAGAGGTCCCTAAAAATTCATCTTCATCAATTCTGCCGTCATCTCTTCCATCGTCTTCGAAAGAAAAGTTTTCAGCAAAACCTTGTTCAACAAGAAACTCGCGAGGCATAAGAATTTTCATCTCTGCCTTCGCGCGCTCTATTGTCATTTTTTCTTCAAATAGTAATTTTTTTATCAGAAGGATCGCTTCGATATCGCGATGTTCGTAAAGCTTTTGTCCTGAAGAAGAAGTCATCGGAGCAATTTCTGTAAACTCTGACTCCCAAAAACGTAAAACGTAAGATTTTACACCAGTGAGCGCACAAACTTCATTGATCTTGAAGGAAGATTTGTTGGGAATTTCAATTGGTCCAAACATCAACTTTTCCTGTTTCCGCTTCAGTCTAAAACTAAAGTCTAATCGTTATCTTCATCTTCCGGAGAAAAATCTACATCGTCTTCACCATCATCAGTATTCGACATGAAAGAGCTTAGAGCTCTCGCAGTTCCTTCTTTTGGTGGAAGAGATTTGTTCTCGTTACCTTTTTCATCAAGGCGATGTGCATATCTGATTGTGACATCTTCTTTAAGCACTTGTGAAGGCTTAAATGTCAGAACTCTTCTAGCAGAAATATCCATCGCTTCACCTGTCTGTGGATTTCTCCCTACACGTGTTGCTTTGTCTCTGATAGAAAAATTTCCGAAGCCGGATATTTTTACTTTCTCACCCTTAGAAAGAGTGTCTTTGATAACTTTAAAAACAAGATCAACTAGATCTGCTGCTTCTTTCTTTGAGAAACCAGCTTCTTTGTATACTCGCTCAACGATATCGGCCTTCGTAAGACTCATTATCTTCCTCCATGAAAATTAAAGTGCGCCTTTAAACCTTATATTCATAGGTTAACAAAGAAGGTTATTTTTATCTATAAAAATATTCAAGCAATTACGTTTAGCAGAGTTATTTACTCGGTTATTTACGCTTTACCTTCTTTTTAATCGTCTCTTTTTCGATCTTTTTCTGCAAATTAATCTTCTCAGAGTCTTTTTGCTTAATCCACGCACTTAGTTTTTCATCTACTTCGCGTAATTCTTCGATCAATTTCTTTTCAACCAGGTTTTTAGACTTCGCGATCTTGTCGTAATCGGCCATCGACTTCGTATCGTCCTTAACCATCAACATGCGTTTTTCAACTTCTTCTTTCGTCATACGATAAATTGGCATGTCGGCCAGGTACTCAGCAAACGTGAATTTCTTTTTATCAAGATACTCAACGTAAGTTTTTCTGTTAGCTGACTTTGTCGCCACTTCGTATTCTTTATCTTTGATGAAGCGGATGATTTCATTGTTCTGGCGAATCTTTCTTTCAAGATCTTCAACCATCAATTCATAACGACGCTTAACAACTTCTAATCTTTTTGCTCCGAAGATCTCAATGATTTCTTCCGGTGCAGAGAAAATTCTTACCCCGCGCTCAGAGATCAGCGTGTAGTTTGGAACCATTGTAGAGTTCTGGCCCATTTTCTCGATAACATCTTTCAGCTTTGGCTGTTGCCCTTTTTTGAAAATCAACTCGATCTTGATATCATTGTTAACTGAAGAGTCGATGAAGTCTTTGATATAATCTTCATCAATGTATTTCGTTAAGTAACGGTAGATCTTCGTTGCATCGTATCCGCGAGGAATTTCTGTAATGTAGATTGATCCGTGAATTTCTTCAAATCTCATGCTGAAGACAAGACGGCCTTTCTCATCTGTTTCAATTTTATTTTTATAATTGTGAACATATGATCTAAGTTTTTTTGCTTTTCCAGTTTCTACGAATTGAATAATTGAATTAATTAAATCCGAGTGGTGGAAGCTTGGAATAACAGAAGAGAATCCTGTTCCAATACCTTCAGCTCCGTTAAGCAACATGATCGGAAGTTTTGGAAGCAGACAAACCGGCTCCATAACTTTTTCATCATAGTTCGGAACCATATCAACCTGGTTCATGTCGTCGAACAATAAAAAGTCCGCAACTTTCCCAAGTTTACATTCGATATAACGAGAAGCTGCCGGAGCAGTTTCCATTCTCTCTCCGAAATATCCTTTCTTATCAATCAAAGGATAGTTGTTCGAGAAAGTATAATCCTGGGCCATGTTAACAATCGCTGATTCAACTGAAGCAGGTCCATGCGGATGCAGAGTTAATACTAACCCGGTAGCCGATGAAACTTTCATTAAACCTTTCGATTGGTTTTTCCATAACGTAAAAAGAATTCTTCTTTGTCCCGGCTTCAAACCATCTTGCAGGTATGGAATCGCACGGTCCATCAGAGTATAAATCTGGTAGTTTCTGTATTCTTCTTTTACAACTTCTGTAAGAGAAACGGTATCAAGTGAATGAAGATATCTTTCTTCCATCTAGTTCAATCCTTCTTAATTCTTATTTTTTCTTTTTAGTAGCTTTCTGTACTGGTTTTGCTTTTGCCGTAGACTTCGCAACTTTCGCTGTCGATTTTTTAGCATTGTGATCAGGAATTTCTTCCCCATCACCAAAACCTGTAGAGTCCGTATCAAGTAAAAGTTCTTTTCTTAAATTTGTATCTTTACCAAAACAAACATCCAGCATGTGCTTAGCAGCTGAGAGATTGTCTACGTTAATTTTCGTAAACTCTTCACGGTTAAGTGTGTGCTTGAAGGCCTCAGGAGACATCTCTCCTAGTCCCTTGTTTCTTTGGATTTCCTTGATTTTCACTGACGATTTCTTCAGTTTTTCAAGTTGATCTTCACTTTCTACGAATAGTGTTTCTTTATCAGTGATAACCTCGAACAGTGGAGCTTTTGCAAATTGAATTGCACCTTGCTCGAACATTTCCGGCCAGAACGTGAAGAAGAAGTTCACTAAAAGTGTGTTGATGTGACCACCATCGACGTCAGAGTCAGCAAGGAAAACGATCTTCGAATAACGAAGAGAATCGATTTCTGCTTTTTGACCGATAGTTAAACCAATCGACGACATGATATCCATGAACTCTTGATTGTTAAGAACGTCGTTGATCGACGCTTGCATAACGTTCATCGGTTTCCCTTTAAGGGCGATACCACCTTGGTATAATTTATTTCGGGCAGAACGAAGTCCACCAATCGCTGAATCCCCTTCACAAATGAAGAGTGTACAAAGATTTCTGTCCTTTCTTTCGTTAGCATCAAGGAGTTTTTCAACTCTCATTTTTTTAGCTTTTTTACCTTTTAAAGAAGCGTCTTTTAGCTCCTGGAAACGGTGACGAGACTTAGCACGTTCAACAACTAGCTCTAGGAATTCCTTATTTTTTCTAAGGAATTTCTCGATATTGTCGGCCATGAATGACTCAATTCCTTTTTCAAGGTTTAAGTCACGAACCAATTTTCTCTTCGTTTGCGATTCGAAACGTGGATTTGGCATTGTAATTCCCATTACAAATGTAATTCCCGTTAGAACATCGTTATCAACGACAGAAATTTTCTCTTTTTTAGCTGCACGTTCGATCTTTTCTTTAACAGTGTTAATGAAAATTCTCTTCACTCTATCGTGGTGGAATCCACCGTCAAAAGTAGGTGTACTATTCACGAAAGAAATGAACTTTTCGCGCTCTTCTGAGCGTTTATCAAGGGTCAAAGATAAGTGAAAATCGATTTTCCCTTTAACTTTTTTACCTTTTGCGTTCTCTGTTTCGTAAATATAGACGTCTTCACCAAGTAGCTGAGCAGAAGCGGCATCAATTCTTTGAGCAAGCTCAAAAAGTCCTTTCTTAAACAGGTATTTTTCACCGTTAAAATAGAACGTTAATCCCGGGTTGTTATAAGCTAAATCGATGATACGTTTTCTTAGTAAATCTTCTGAAATTTCGTTGTTTTTATAAACTTCTTTCGAAAGAGTTAACGTAACACTTACACCAGAAGCGCCTTTGAAAGGCTTTGGTTTTGTCTTTTTTGTTGTAAGTGCACCATTGATAAATTCGTAAGTTTGTTCCATCTTCGAATTGTAGTGCTTTACAGTGGCAACGAATGAGTCAGAAGTTAAACAAGTCGCAGCTGCACCAAGACCGTTTTGTCCTAATGTTCTGAATAAAAACCCTTTCTCATCTGTTTCTTCGTCTTTGAATTTCGAACCTGTTCTAAATTCCGTGTAAACTTGCGCTACTTTATCAACCGGAAAACCAATTCCGTTATCAGTAACAGTTACCGTCTTTTTATCAGGTGAAAGCGTCGTATGAATTTCAGTAACATGTCCACGATAGTACTCGTCGATACTGTTATCTAAAATCTCTTCAACGGCCTTTGATTTTGCTTGGTGAAACTTAATAGTTTTGAACTCAATACCATTAGGTTTATAGATATAAGCTTCTAAATCTTCTACATCGTTACTGCCGAACACCAACGTAACACGATTTCTAACGTGCCAGCGCTGATCTTTACTTTCAATTAAGGCGTCTTTGGTGCTGCCTTTTCTGACAACCGGGCCTACACTACTCATTATGCATCCTTTTCAATCTCTAAATATTGGGAAATAATAGTCACTTTCGATCACTAGGTTAAAGACCACACCGGGTCTTAGAAAAGGTACAATGCGTCGTAAAACTCAATTATGCTTCTTGTTAATTTTGACGTCGATAGTCTCGTTTTCCCTCTACGGAGCGGATCAAAATCATAACGTTTTGCCGTATAAAAAAAAATTAAAAGAAAAAATTTTCGCGGACGAAATATTCTCCGAATCAAAAGTTAAAAGCTTGGTTTTAGGAAAAGGCCCAAAAACTGAGGAGATTCAGGAACTGCATTTTTCAATCGCCGGTTTTCATCAAAAAAGCTGTGATTATGCCTTAAAAAAACTCTCTCTGTACGAGAGTTACTCTCAATTCTTAGATTTCGTGAAATCGAGCCAATATGACGAGCAAAAACAAGAGATTAATTTCCTGCTCTCACACGTGCTTCTTCCCTATGATATGCGCCTTATTTTTAAACTTCCGCGCATTACAAAAGAAGGTGCTTATCCCTTCGTATTTGAGGAAGGAATTTTAAAAGATTTAAAGGGTACAATATACGTCGAAAAAATTGATAATCGCTGTCTGTTTTATAGTAAAGCGGACTGGAGTGGTAAACACACAGGTTTTCCCAATGTAGTCTTTGAATTCTTTTCTCAAACATTAGCAAAAATGACCATGGAAAGATTATTTAGACTCTCAAACACGTTAAGTCATTAAACAAAACAAAAAATGACAATGCCATAAAAGCATATTATAAAATTTTAATATGAAAGTTTTAAGATTAAATGCATCAGATACATATCCGATCAGGCAACAGGTGTTGACTCCGGACCATGATCTAAAAAAATCAAAGTTTGAACACGATGAAGATGAAGATATTTCATTTCACCTTGGTGCTTTCATTGAATCTCAATTAGTTTCTGTTGCAAGTTTTTACTACGACAGAAATACAAACTTTCCCGACCTTCACCAATACCAACTTCGTGGTATGGCCACTCTCCCGGAATTCCAGGGACAAGGTTTAAGTTCAGAACTTCTGAATATGGCCTTCCCGGTTATCAAACAAAACTTTTGCACGTTATTGTGGTGTAATGCCCGTGTAACAGCGATTGGATTTTACGAAAAAGTAGGATTCAAAACGTTCAGTGCTGAGCCGTTTGAAATTGAAGGAATTGGGATGCATGTTTTGATGTATAAAAATATCTAAGTCCGAGTTTTACCCCGGACTTAGAAAAATACTTATAGATTGATCTGACAAACTTCCTGACCAGCAGATGACGTTACCACAAATTCATTATTCGCAATCTTCGCCGTATAACGGTATCCACGATCACCAACCACTTGAACAGATTTAGCATTGATAAAACCAGAGTCTGCGCCATTTTTACTTGCAGTGACTCTTACAGAATAATTACATTTATTATCGCGTTTTAAATACCCTTTTACGCCTCCTCTTTGTCCATCACGGTAAAGGCCCATATCGTATCCACATGATTTTGAAATCGCCTGACATGAATTCCCTGGTGACGTTACGATGGGCTTAGTTACAACAGGTGGTGCACCTACACTATTTACTGTTGCAGCAGTCACAGTATAGTTTGTATTGACTTGGTTGCTCGAGTGATTTGAAACAATCATATCGTTAACACTTCTCACGTAAATTTTGTTTCCTGTAACTATATTATTTCTAGCATAGTCGCCGTCGTTCACACTACTTCCCCAAGGAAAGCCATTGTCAAGATCACAGTATTTTCTATTACCATTTCTTGATCCTAATAAAATTGAAGGATTTCCACCTTTGTATTTATTGTAATAGAAAATATTATCCTGAATTTTGTTTCCCGAAGGTGTTTGATGGCGGATAGTCCCACCTTCTCCACAGTTTCTGTAAACATAAATTCCACCGTTACTTAAGCTTGAGAATTTATTTCCCTGAATAATATTATTGGCCGAACCATCAATCGCAAACAACTCACGTTTTTCAGTTACAGTATTGATCGAATTATTTAAAAAAGAATTATTTGCTGATTCAGCATCAAGATACACTGCAAGTGGAGAATTTCCGGAAATAGAAGAATTCTGTAATGTTACAAAAGTTACCCCCGGTGATATATACAGAGCGATACGTCCTTCACTAGCGATTTTAATTTTATGGAGCATAATATTTTTAGGGGCATTATCTTTCGCTCTTTTTGAATGATTTGCATCCTGGCGCGAAGACTCTCTCAAGTCTAATCCTTCACCATTTTTTGCCATACCGTAAATTCTCACTCCCCCTTGAATGTTACAGTTTTTTACTGTTACATTTTCAGGGCGCTCCCATGTTTTCACATTATCTTTCATCACAACTTTAGAACGGATAACCAGTGCATCTGCACCAGCTTTATAAATCGTGCTACCAGCACAATCCAGGGTTGCCCCCGAAGCGGCCTTTCCTTCATAAATAATCTGCTTTGTAATCTGTTGAGCTGCAGGAAGTTTTGTTGAACAATTAAGTTTTACAATCCACTTTGTATCAGTTGCTGGTTCAAGTAGTTCATTCACTTTAGCAACTGAACAGGCCTTAGCACCTGGATTCGTAACATCAGTAAAATTTTGAAAAGCAGTAAACAGAACTCCACCCGTTACGGCGAATCCAATCATGCATAATTTTTTATTTTTGTTCATTTAAGCTCCAACTATTCTGCAATTTTTTCCTGTTGAGCCATTCTATCGGAGATGTGAATTTTTTTATTGATGTTTTGACGATAAAAAAGAGCTTTAAATGAAATTAAGACATTAAAAGATATACATGATTATACATATTTAATTGAGCCCCCCACTGATTGTTGGCACTCATAATAATTCAACAACGATGGCCCACCGACCGATACCTTAACTATGAATTCATTAAAGTTATTACATCTAAAAGACCGTGCTAAAAATGAGCTTTTATACGCCTTCCTACCCTTTATCTTTGTCTGGGGTCTGGATCGTCTCTCTAAGAATTGGGCCGAAACACTCCAGGATTCGTTCTCGGTTACTTTTTTAAAATTCGATTTAGTTTATAACCACGGTATCATGATGGGATGGCTTTCTCACCTTCCAGACCATGTGAAAACCACCATCCTCGCAACCATGGGGGCGGTGATTTTGAGTTTTTATATCTTAATCCTTGCCGTTGCTCCAATACATTCAAAATGGCTACGTATGGGTCTATCCCTACTAGCTGGAGGAATTGTCGGCAATGTCACTGATCGCCTGATCGGTTTTGCTGTCGTCGATTTTTTTAGTTTTCATTTCATTAGTAGAATGTCTCCCTTTTATAATCTTGCCGATTTATTTCAATGGTTGGGATACGCCTTCATTGCCTATGGAATCTATCAAGACTCTGTCCACTGGTGGCCGACGCAGGATTTTAGGAATAAAATTTTAATCAAACCAGGCCTTCAGCTACGCTCAGGACTTCTTCTGGGAATGATGAATTTCATGGTGGGAGTTGTTTTCATTGTTTTTGGTTTTGCTTTTTTCAAAGAAGATTCTAATAGCTCCCTCATCTCTTACTACTTTATTTGTGGTTTTATCATATTACTCTTTTTAGCACTTACTGGTTTTATCACAGGAGTCATTCTCTCTCACAGAGTCGCTGGCCCAATATATGCTTTAGAAAAATACCTCAACGAGAGTCTTGATGGTACGACCCGAGATTTTAAACTTAGAAAGAATGATGAATTTAAGGAATTAGAAGAGATTTGTACGAAGCTTAATTCTAAGATTAATAAAACGAAATGATAAAGGGCCACTCGTCTCATATATAATTGAAGAAGGAAGCATTCCGCCAATTCTAATACATCAATATACATAAGCGCCTATCTGTAAGATTATACTTACATCCTCGAGGTACAGTTGCCTTTAAGGCAGTAAATTAAACTCTCATGGTTTTTGTACTTAACACTTCAAATCTCTCAAGCTAGATTAATTCTATGAAAATTTTATTTAGCTTCTTCTTCGTGAGTTTTTACGCTCTTTGTGGCTTTGCTGGGACCGACATTCAAAATGGCGGCGGCGGATTAAGTGTCAACGGAACAGTTGCCACATTCTTTAGTGCAAAAATTAAAATTGATCCTGATCCAATTGAAGGCCTTGATGAAATTCAGATGCTCAATCAAGAAATTTATAAACTGAAAATTGACTCACAAACAAAGTTTTCAATACTTCAAAACATTGCTCCTTCAATTTCGAGAAAATACTTCAGAGCAACAGATCAAAACTCTAAAGAAACTCTTGATAAGATTAAAGAAGAGTATCAAAAAGCGACAGGACTTGATCTTAAAGATATTACTCTTTTTGCGATTACAAATACTCAGACCCAACAGACACTGCTTTTACCCGATTTCTTTTTATTAAAACCGATTGAGAAAATGGCCATTCTTTTTCATGAGTCAATGTGGCTTTCGGCAAACGTAAAATCACTCAAAGAAATGCTTAGACTTGAATACGCTTTTCAACAGTACTTAGAAGAAAATAGTGCTAACTCTATTTTTGAATTCTACTCCTTATTAGAAAAAATTTATCATAACAGGACATGGGGTTTAAATGCTGTCATAACGAAAGAAGTTGAGCTGTATAAAAAGACTAACCCTGCGGCCCCTGTTCTCTCACAAATAATTTCTCGAGAATCCATTCTGATCCTTTCAAAACTTTATTTAAGCTATTACACTGATTTTTTTGGTTCCCCCCAAGACCATGCCTATGCGTTTGCCTCAAGCTTAATAATTGCTCCAACAAAAAATGAGTCTTTTAAATATAGCTACATCGCACTTCTTAATTACACTACAGGTAACGTTAATGTTTTACCTCAATGCTTGATCTCGGATGATATAAAAAATCTGATTCTTTCACATGATGAAGAAAAAGCGCTAACAGTACTTAATTCAAGATTACAGCAGTCAAAACGGCTTCAATCGACACTCGCAGGTTTCAATATTAACGATGATACAAATACGCCAATACTTAAATGTGGATATCAATACCAATAAACTATGAAAAATTTTAAAACTTTTGAAGGTTATCTTAATAGTATTCTTGAGGCCCGCCAGGCAAGAAACCCTGCTTACACAATGAGTGCTTTTGCCCGTCAACTCAATATTCCTGCTTCAAGGTTTTCTGAAATCTTAAAAGGAAAAATTGGTATTTCTGTTAAGCGGGCCATTGAGATCGCAGAAGTTTTACAATTAAATGAAAAGGATAAGGGCTTTTTTATTAACTTAGTTCAGGCCGAACACGACAGAAGCCCGGCCCAAAGAGAGAAATCACAAAATCAAATCACAGACTTTTTTGATAAATACACTGAAATTGAATGTAGTAAAATTTCTAACTGGTACCACCTGGCCTTAATTGAACTCATTGCAATCCAACATAATCTTTCTACTGAAGAGCTTGCTCAAAGATTAGGCCTTTCATTAGAAATTACCGAGGATTCGATTAATGAACTGCTTGAAATGAAAGTTATTAGTGCGACTCCTCATTCTAACGGTTTTTTTATCAGTGACGCTAATCGTGAGTCGGCCATGGATATTCCGACAGAAAGTGTAAAGCAGCTCAACGAACAAATTCTCAAGAAGGCCGCGCTTGAACTACGCGCTCAGGATGTCTCAAACCGCGATTTTTCAATTGCTGTTTTTGGGCTTAACAAAGAGCAGTTGAGTAAGGCCAAAGAGAGAATTAAGCACTTCAGAAGAGATTTAATGAAGGAGTTTGAAAGCTTTCCAAATAAAGATGCTGTGTATTGCCTGAGCACGCAGTTTTTTGAAATGACGGCGACTCAAGTAAAAAATGAGGAGTTAGCTATTTCGGAAAACAAAACCTTTTAACGGCCAGCGACTCCAGAACTTCATAGTTCTTTTGCAGACAGGTCTTTTTATCTTCGAATTTTTTTAGTGGTGCACACGGAAGTCGTGTTTCTTTTTTATTGATACTCTCATCGCGCTTCTCACGGCATTTCTCACTGCCATCCACGTCGACACAAGCATAGAACTCTCCCTCACAGTCATAGACCAAGTAAGGGCCGCCTTTGTAGCGGTTAGTAAGCTGATAATTAGATTTTCTTGTTTCTATTAATTCTTCATTCAACTTGGCCGCGGGTATCACTACCGGCGCGGCCTCTTCAGCGAATGCTTTCACTGAAATCGAAAGAAGAATGAAAGTAAAAACATTCTTCATCATTATTATGCTTTTGCCTTTTCTGCTTTTTCATCAGTTCTGATTTTTTTCATCGCTGATTCTTTAAGCTCGTTAAGATCTTTTAGTTCAAGTTCAAAAAACATATGTGAAGCTGTTAGTTTTGGAAGCGATTTTCCAAATTTCATTTCATCTTCAAACGATTTGATACGGTTGTTTAAACTGTTTCTGATCGTTCTCATTTGTTTAGGAGTTTTTTCCTTAAATGAGTTTGTTAATTCTGTTACGCGTGCGTTTGCCATTGTCCCTAATCCTTACATCCAAAGTAATATAAAATAACGTCCACCGAGCTTTAACCCTTCGACGCCAATTGTGAAAGCTAAAAAGATAAAAGCGAGCGAAAAATACTTAAAATGCAGCCTTCCCCACTTCTCGGGCGCCTTATACACGGCGTATAACATCCCGACGAATAATCCACCGGCATGGGCCCCGTTAGCAATAGGTCCCAGGAAGCCTGTCAGACACAGTAAAAGCCATCCCACCATAATGGTGATATCTCTTGCCGGGAGAGCGTAATCAAACTCGTCATGGATCTTTTTATAGACCCAAACGTAGCCAAGCATTGCATAGAGCACACCTGACATCCCACCAAATTGCGGGCCGCTGATACAGTACTGAAGTAAGTTTGAAAGCACTCCACTTATGCCAATGAGAGTGAGCAAGTCTTTTCTTCCAAATTTAAATTCAATTAAATACCCCAGGTCTTTAAACCAAAGCATATTAAATAAAATGTGCAGGATAGATAAATGGATAAAAATCGGAGTGATTAATCTCCACAATTGCCCGTGCAAAATCTCGTATAAAAAACCTGTTTCAGGTGAGCCCATAAAGAGCAAATCTTGCAGCCGTTTTCCCATATCGAGATAACTGAGTCCAAAGAGAACCACGCAGGCAATTAAAATGGCAAATGTCGTCTCTCCTCTGGGAAGAGTCTTAATTTTAATCCATTCAGCGTCAACTTCGATAGGCTTTCTGAAGCCAAGTTTTACACGATAATAATCCTGAGCGCGGGCCAGATCAGCTTGATCCTCCACTGTCAGAAAGTAGATATCGTTTTTTTCATCGTAATGAGAAGCTGCACTAATCCCCATAGCGAAAAGCTCGTCTCTCATCAGATCAATCATTTTTTTATCGCGAAGTTCGCCGACCACTATCATATATTTTTCCAATTAGTAGGCTTCAATAATCTCACCGAAAACTTCGCCATCTTTTTTATCCATTAATTTTTTAAAAGCTGCTTCAATCATTTTCAATTCTGCAGCTGTGGGTTTCTCTCCACCTATGATCAGGTTGAATCTTCCGCCTGTCACTGAAGGAATTGAATCAATGGCAAAAATCATTTTTCGGGCCCTGCTGCTGTCAATCTTGGTTGCACCAACAACTGTATCTCTCAGACTTTTTTCGATCGTTTCAGCTCGCACGACCCGCGATGATCTCTCCATTGCCGGAATACTAACCCCACTATCGAATTCTGTCCTTACAAACGTCACACGAAACTTAGAAGGATCAGATGTTCTTGAGAGCTCTCTTAACAATTCTTGTTTTTTTGCCTTCTCCCACTTGGTATTTGGCATCAGAATTCCGTCATCTCCGGAGAACTTCGTCGAATTATTTTCATTGCTGGCCTTATTAAAAGCACGTTTGGCCATATTCAGGTCATCTGTCACCTTATCAACATTATTTTGAACTTTTTCAAAGGCATCTTTAATCAAGAGTCGTTTGTCTTGTTGAGCATAATTCACTGCTGAGAGTGCGCGCATTTGCTCAAAAGCATTATCAACTCCGACTCCCGAAAAATCCACTGAAACAATTCCGCCTTTTGCTTCGCCAAGATTAATCACCGTACGTTGACGTTGGAATAGTGGCGGCGAAATGGAGTCTATTTTTTTAAAGTAAACTGTCAGCTCTTCAATGTTTTTATCGCTGATATCCGATTTAAAAAGCGTCTTCACTTTGGCCCTTATTTTGGCATTGTATTCGGCAACACTCTGACAATCGGCCATTTTAATTTTTCTTAAAACGCCAATCATATCTCTGGACGGAACAATTTCGCCCGTAGAGGTTTTAAGCATGATTCCGCTTTTTAAAAGCGCTTCATTTTGGACGAGTGATAACCTGAGACCTTCAATTGAATTTAAGTCTGCATGGATGGTATCAACCTGTTCTTTGAACCCTAATGTTTTTGCTTGTCCAGGTGCAAAGCCAGCACTTCTTGCTCCACGAGCGGCCATGTTGGCCTCCAGTGCATTTTCTCCGGAACCAGATAAAAACCAGTTACTCGGATCAACTACTTCATCTGTTCTTGGTGGAATTAATTTTGTCATTCCACTCGACTCAAACTCGGCCACAAATTCAGCATTAGTCTTTCTGTAAATTTCATCTAACTTTTTTTCTAATAAAGCACGGTCATCGCCGGCCTGTAGTTTTAGCCTTAAGCGAATCGGCTTAAAATCCTGATACTGCCCTTCCAGTCTTTTCATAATTTCCGGACTGGCACTCAGGTTTTTATTGAATTTTGCCATGAAAGAATTATTGATGGCATCGACCATTTCCTTGTCACCGACAATGGAGTCATTGAGCTTTTTTTGCACAGAATTTTCTACGTCAAAATACAAAACATCGCGGTTGCCTAGTTTTTTATCCTGCTCCATCAAAGTCATAAACTTGCGGTTATCTGCCGCCCCTCTGACTTCGGTGTTGTATTTAAGCTTAAAAGCATTCGCTTCAGGAGTATTCCAGTCGGCGTCAACACTCTTACTTGCTTCCCTCGCTGTAACCTTCGCCATCGCTTTTTCAAGCGCCGTCTCAAATTCCGGGCAATTTCCCCACACCTTCCCAATGGAAAGTGCCAGAATTGCTATGACTAAATAATTCATTTTGAGTTTCATGATACCCATGTTTTTCATTCACAACTGTATCGGTTTTTTGGAGCATTTCGTTAAGATCCAAAAGGAAAAATGCCCTCAAATCATAAATAGGTTTATTTTTGGCGTATATTGGGATATGGTGGGCCTATACAGCGGACAATTGAATAATGGAAATAGTGGACTCAAAAACGATACTAAGAGGAAACTGTCATGCTTAAAATTAATAAGAAAGTTGAATACGCACTGATGGCCTTGAAATTCATGGCCGACAAAAATGATCATGCAGCACTTGTGTCTGCTAGGGAAATCTGTGACGTGTTTCAAACGCCCTTTGATACGACAGCAAAAGTGATGCAAGTGATGAACAGTCACGACATCTTAAAATCTGTAAAAGGAATTAAAGGTGGATACTCTCTTAACAAAAATTTAGACGCTATTACATATATGGAACTAGTTCAAATGATCGAAGGCCGCGAAGAAATCGGTCGCGTTTGCACTAACCACAAAGGAACTTGCGAGCTTTTAGGAAAATGTAACATCTCAACTCCGGTTGAAAACCTAAACCGCAAACTAAACGCTTTTTTAGAAAACTTAACGCTTGCTGAACTCCTTCAAGGTACTGAGTTCAACCAGGCTAAAATTTTAGAGGTGCACGCATGAGCACAGATATTTTAAATTCTGACTACAAATATGGATTCTTCACAGACATCGAAACGGAAAGTTTTCCGAAGGGTCTGAACGAAGATATCGTTCGCATGATTTCAGCGAAAAAAGAGGAGCCTGAATGGCTTCTGGATTTCCGTTTGAAAGCATTCCGCCATTGGAAAACAATGAAGCACCCTAAATGGGCAAAGCTTGATATTCCAGAAATCGATTACGAAGATCTTTACTATTATTCAGCACCGAAGAAAAAAGAGGCCCTGGCCGATCTTAATGAAATCGATCCTGAACTTCTAGCAACTTTCGCAAAACTTGGAATTCCACTTAACGAGCAAAAACGTATTTCCGGTGTTGCTGTTGATGCGGTATTTGATTCAGTTTCGGTCGCGACAACTCACAGAGAAGAACTGGAAAAAGTTGGAGTTATCTTCTGCTCTATTTCAGAAGCTGTTAAAGAGCGTCCTGAACTAGTGAAGAAATATTTGGGAACAGTTGTTCCCCACTCTGATAACTTTTACGCTGCTCTAAATGCTGCTGTATTTTCTGACGGGTCATTCGTCTACATCCCAAAAGGTGTGAGATGTCCGCTGGATCTATCGACGTATTTCAGAATCAACGCCAAAGAAACAGGACAGTTCGAAAGAACACTGATCGTTGCTGAAGAAGGCTCATTCGTAAACTACCTTGAAGGTTGTACAGCTCCGCAAAGAGATGAAAATCAACTTCACGCTGCTATCGTTGAGTTAATCGCAATGGACAACGCTGAGATTAAATACTCTACAGTTCAAAACTGGTACGCCGGCGATAAAAAAGGTGTGGGAGGAATTTATAACTTCGTTACAAAACGCGGAAACTGTCTTGGAAAGAATTCAAAAATTTCATGGACGCAAGTTGAAGCTGGTTCAGCCATCACTTGGAAATACCCTTCTTGTAATTTAATTGGAGATGGATCTGAAGGAGCATTCTACTCAGTTGCTCTAACTAACAACTTCATGCAAGCAGATACTGGAACAAAGATGGTTCACATTGGTAAAAATACCAAGTCGACAATCATCTCTAAAGGGATCTCTGCCGAGCAATCAGAAAACAACTACCGTGGACTTGTAAAAATCAACGCTAGTGCAACTGGTGCTCGTAACTACTCTCAGTGTGACTCGATGTTAATCGGAGCGAAAGCTCGCGCGAACACGTTCCCATACATTGACGTAAAAAATAATACAGCAGTTGTTGAACACGAAGCTTCGACTTCACGTATTTCTGAAGAGCAATTATTTTATCTTCAGTCTCGTGGACTTTCAGAAGAGAAATGTATCTCAATGATCGTTAACGGATTCTGCAAGGACGTTTTTAAAGAACTTCCTCTAGAGTTCTCGGTAGAAGCAGTAAAACTTATTGAAATGAAATTAGAAAATAGCATCGGGTAAAAGGATCATTATGATTGAAATTAAAAATCTCCACGCCAAAATCGGCGACAAAGAAATCTTAAAAGGAATTAACTTAACAGTTAAGGCCGGTGAAGTGCACGCGATCATGGGACCTAACGGTTCTGGGAAAAGTACACTTTCAAAAGTGATTGCAGGACACCCTTCGTACGAAGTTTCGGAAGGAACGATCACTTACAAAATCAATGCAAAAGATAAAAACCTTTTTGAACTAGAAGCTGATGAGCGCGCAAAAAGCGGAATCTTTTTAGGTTTCCAATACCCGGTAGAAATCCCAGGTGTTTCAAACTTCACTTTCTTACTTGAATCATTCAATGAAACTTGTAAGTACAACGGTGCTCCGGAAATGAACGCTGAAGACTTCAGAAAGTTCTTAAAACCAAAGCTAGATCTTTTAGAAATGAACGAAGCTTTCCTTGACCGTCCGGTAAACACTGGATTCTCAGGTGGAGAAAAAAAGAAAAATGAAATCCTTCAGATGGCAGTTTTAAACCCACGTCTTGCCCTATTAGATGAAACAGACTCTGGTCTTGATATCGATGCTCTAAAAATCGTAGCAAAAGGTGTGAACGCTCTTAGATCGCGCTTCAATGCAACTATTTTAGTAACTCACTACCAACGCTTACTAGACTTCATCGTTCCAGATCACGTCCATGTTTTATACCAAGGACAAATTATTAGATCTGGTGGAAAGGAGCTCGCACTTGAACTTGAAGAAAAAGGTTACGAGTGGCTGATTAAAGAACACGCAAATAAAATCTAAAGTAGCTTAAAGAGAATATATGGAAAACGTATTATTAAATGAACTAGTGAAAAATTCTGCTGACGTTTATACGGCAACGACAGAACTTGGTGCCAGTTACAATCAGGCGATGAAAAATGCTCTTGAACAATTCAAGACACTGGGGATCCCTACAAAAAAACACGAAGACTGGATTTACACAAATATTTCTAAGAATCTTTCTCCACGCTTTTTCACTCGTGCCAGTGAAATCGTTCATGACCTTCCGAAAGAAGTGATCGACCGCCGAGGGATGATTATTCTAAATAACGGAGTCTTCAACCGTCATCAATCAGTTCTTCCGGAAGGAATTGTGATTGATCAGCAAAGACCAAGTGAGAAGTTCTTCGATACTTTCGATGCACTTAACTTTAGTGTGGCCCTATCACCTCTTTTCTTAAAAATTAAAAAGAACACGGTTATAGACTTCCCGATCACAATTGTTCACTTAGTGGATGATGCTGGTGTTAATAAAATCGTCTCTCCACGCATCACTGTTGTGGCAGAACCATTTTCTAAAGTTTCTATCGCTGAGTTTTTCACTTCGACTCAGAACTTATTATTCCAATATACAACAAACAGCTCGATTCACTTTGATGTGTTAGAGAATGCTTTTGTTGAACACGTAAAATTCCAAAACGAAGCCATCGCTTCAACTCATATCGGATTAACTTCTGCCACAGTTGAAAAAGATGCTCAGTTTAAATCAATGACTATTGACCTGGGAATTTTAGTAGCTCGTCACAATATCGACGTGCACATTGTAGGAACTGGTGGAGAAGCTCACGTTAACGGCCTTTACGCTTTAACAAAATCTGAGCACGCTGACATCTTCTCAAATATTCACCACGATGCCGCTCATACTAACTCTGATCAATTATTCAAAGGGATCTTAGCTGGAGAGTCTCACGGTGCTTTCACTGGGAAAATCATCATCGCCAAAGACGCTCAGTTAGTTAACTCTAACCAGTTAAATAAGAATTTAATGCTTTCGAAAAAAGCTCATATCGACACTCGCCCACAACTTTTAGTAGCTGCTGACGATGTTAAATGTGCTCACGGAGCAACTGTCGGACAATTATCTCAGGAAGAAGAATTCTATCTTGAGTCTCGCGGGATCAAAAAAGATAAAGCAAAAAGAATGTTATGCCACGGATTCGCGGCCGACGTTCTTTATTTAATTGAGAGCAAACCTATTCAAGAACGTGCTTTAAAAGTGCTTGAAGAAAACTTTGAAAGAACGGCCTTAAGTGAGATGAATTTATGAAATCTACACTAGACGTTGCAAAAATCAGAAAGGACTTTCCACAGTTAAGTACGACTGTGAATGATAAACCTTTAGTCTATCTCGACAATGCGGCGACAACACTGAAGCCTCAAGTTGTGATCGATGAGATGACAAAACACTTAAGTCAGGATGTGGCGAACGTTCACCGTGGCGTGCACACGCTTTCAGAAATGGGGACTCGCGCATTCGAAGAAACGAGAGTGACTGTTCAACATTTAATCAACGCGGCACATGTTCACGAAGTTATTTACACGAAAGGAACAACTGACGGGATCAACCTGCTGGCAAACTCTTTTGGAGAACAATACTTAAAAGCGGGAGATGAAATTCTTCTTTCTCAAATGGAACACCATTCAAATATCGTTCCATGGCAAATGATTGCCGAGAAAAAAGGCGCTAAAGTTGTCATGATTCCGATCAATGATGCTGGTGAAATTTCTCTGGATGAGTATAAAAAACTTTTAACTCCTAAAACGAAAATCGTATCAGTCGTTCATACTTCAAATACTCTGGGGACTACAAACCCGGTAAAAGAAATGGCCGCACTTGCTCACGCAAACGGTTCTAAGTTTGCGCTTGATGCTGCTCAATCAATTGCTCATCAAAAAGTTGATGTCCAGGATTTAGACTGTGACTTCATGGTTTTTTCTGCTCATAAAATCTACGGGCCAAACGGTCTGGGAATTTTATACGGAAAAGAAGACCTGTTAAATGCAATGCCTCCCTACCAAGGTGGTGGAGCGATGATTTCTGAAGTGACGTTTGAAAAAACAACTTACAATATTCTTCCCAATAAATTTGAAGCAGGAACTCCAGCAATTGCTGAAGTGATCGCCTTCAAATCAGCGATTGATTATTTATTATCAATTGGTCTGGATGCAGTTAACTTTTATGAAACTGAGCTCCTTGAGTACGCGACAAGCGAACTTAAAAAGATCAGCGGTGTAAGACTTATCGGTGAAGCAAAAGAAAAATCAGGTGTACTGTCTTTTGTTATTGATGGTGTTCACCCTCACGACCTGGGAACACTTTTAGATAAACAAGGTGTAGCAATCAGAACTGGTCACCATTGTACTCAACCTCTTATGAAGCGTTTTGGAATTACGGCCTGTGCTCGCGCAAGTTTTACTTTCTACAACACGAAAGAAGACGTCGACACGTTTATTGCAGCTATAAAGAAAGCAAAAGAATTTTTATTATAATTAAAAGGACAATTATATGAGTGAAGCCATTATGGAAACTGAACTTGATATCGACATTCAACCTACACCGAACCCAAATGCACTGAAGTTCATCATGAACATTCCAGTGAAGATGGAAGGAAATTCAACATACAAGTCACCAAGTGAATGTGGAGAAAACCAACTTGCTCTTGAGTTATTCAAGGTAAGAGGAATTGATCAACTACACTTTTTTGAAAACGTTATCGCTATTACAAAGTTTTCTTACGAAGACTGGAACAGTGTTGAAACGGGTGTAATGAAAGCATTAAAAGAATTTATGCCGACTCACAATCCAAACTACAACGATCCAAATCCTGAAGCAGACAGAAGAAAAAATCTATCTCCTGAGCTTCAACAGATCGAAGCGATTCTTGATAAAACTATTCGCCCCGGTCTTCAAGGAGACGGTGGAGATATCCAGGCACTAACTTATCAAGACAACATTCTGATGGTTAAGTACCAAGGGGCCTGTGGGACATGCCCAAGCTCGACAACGGGGACTCTTGAGGCGATTAAGGCCATCCTACGTGATGAATTGAACCCAGAGATTGAAGTTTATATTGCGCCTGAATTCTAAAATTCAGGCCCTCCTTTTCTCTTGCATATTCATGCACTTATCTTATTTTCCCAAAACTCCCTGAAATAGAGTTTGACTACTCAAACATTTAATCTACAATACTAACAGGAGGATCTTAATGATCATTCAAAATTGTAATCCCCTGTTAGTTATTCTTAGTAAAATTGAGTCGATCATCGCTGATCAAAAAACTCAACATCCGAACCTAAACGATGAAGAAATCATCGAATTCATAAAAATTAAATTTTCAATCGAAAATAGATCCTAATTTTTTTAAAACCATTTCCGAATGGACATAAAAATATCCGAACTCAAACTAACAGGGGAACATTTTTATGTTATCAAAATGGAAAACGTCAGTATTAACAGCTGCAACTATTATGACTCTAGGTTTTACTACTTCATGTGGTAAAAACGATGCAACAAATATCCAGATCGCTGGTGTGAAAGGGCCGACAGTATCTCTTCTTCAGGACAACCTGATGATCTCTGCGGTTTTTGATAACGTTCAATTAGACGGTGGTCTTCGTTACAACATTCCAAAATATAAATACTCATACATTGAAATTTCTCCAGATCTAGAATCTGCAGGAACTTTAATGTCAGTTTCTATTTCATTAAAAGATATCGTTGATGGTGGATTAGATGCTCTTCCTCCAGCGAAACTTCCTGGTGGAAGAAACCTTCCAGGGATTACTTCAGGATCTCTTCCTGCTGTAGCTTTCTCAATTGAAAAATTCCACAACATGAGCCTATTTGTTGGTAAAGATGTTTTTGGTATCTTCCTTCCAACTAAAGTTGGTGTTGATGGAGCAATCGCATCTTTTAGATACTACATTGGTGACAAAAGAGCAGGTACAGTTTCTATCGTTGGAGCTGATACTAACGGAGAAAACTCAGGTGTTCTTCTTATGTTAGATATGAAAGGACAAGTTAAGTCTCAGATCATGAACGTGTACAAAAAATTTAATCAGTAAACCTAAAAAATGCGTAGCATTTTTACTAGGTTTGAATGATGAATGAGATGAACTTACTTTTTCAAGAGTTAGGTTTACACGATAATCTTAGTGACTGCTTGGTGCTTTAAGCCTCGCGGTCACTTCTCTTCCGAGAATTGGAACCAAGATTACCGACACCATAATCACTCCCGCCCCTAGCAGATTCATCACATTCAATGCCTCACTAAAAACGATATAACCAAACATTGCGGCAAATGGAGCTTCCATTAAAAAAATCAATCCAGCGATATGATCCGGGATTTTTTTCTGGGCAACAATCTGAGCGGTAAAAGAAATCATGCTGGAGAAAATTCCCAGATAGAGAAGGCCGATAAGCACGTTGTGAGCTGGATCCATGACCACACTCAAGTCCACACTGCCCTTCATGATAAAAGCGACTGCAAGCGACATCAGGGCCACAAAAAAGTTCTGAAGAAAATTAAACTCAACCGGTGACTCGATATGATTGGCCACTCTCCCTACGTAAATAATATGTAAGGCACCAAAGACTGCGCATATCAGCGTGTAGAAGTCTCCAAGATTTAAATCTTTGATTTCCAGGTTAGACATTAAGGCCATTCCAAACATCGCCAGAAGAAGCAGAAGCCAGAATGTCGGACGGTATCTTTTTTTGAAAGCGATCATCGTGATGACCGGAATAAAAAGCGTGTATAAAGTTGTGATGAATCCACTTTTTGCCACAGTCGTAAGACTCAAACCAATGGTTTGAAAAAGCATGATCCCGAATAAAAAGATCGAACTGATAAAAGCTTTTTTAAGGATATTATCTTTTCTCGTGAATGATTTTTTATAAAGTAAAAAGGGTGTTGAGCAAATTCCTGCAACGGCAAAGCGAAGAGCATTGGCCCAATAAGGATCAAGAGCAACCAGCGTCCATCTGGTCGCGACAAATCCGTATCCCCAGATTGCAGTAGCGAAAACTAAGAGAAGAATGTTTATAAACATCTCTTAATTCCACTCACGAGGATAATAGTACTCCATCATCTTTTCGTGAACTGAACCGGCCTTTGGTTTGTACTTGTATGAGAACTTCGCGCGAGCTGGAAGAGAAATGAGAATTGAATCCGTTCTTCCATTGGTTTTTAAACCAAACATTGTCCCACGGTCGTGAAGTAAATTGAATTCAACATAACGGCCACGTCTATGAAGTTGGAAGTCTTCGTCTTCGGCATCGAAAGCTTCATCCTTTCTTTTTTCAACAATCGGGAAATAAGAATCAATGAAGTTTGATGAAATGTCTTTTACCATTTCAAGATCAGCGTCGATATCTGTCGTATTAAAATGGTCGTAGAAAAAACCTCCGACTCCTCTCATTTCATTATTTCTGTGAGTGTTCACAAAGTAGCTGTCACACGTTTTTTTCCACTCTTCATAATGCCCATAAGGAGTAATCGCCTCTCTCCATGTATCGTGAAAATACTGGAAGTCTTCGACGTGCGGGTAGTATGGAGTTAAGTCTGCCCCACCGCCAAACCAGAATTTTTCACCAGCGTGGATCATTCTAAAATTTGCGTGAACAGTAGGAACACGTGGGTTCCTTGGGTGAATGATAAGTGAGATACCTGCGGCCCACATCTGGTCCCCGGTTCCTCCGAGTTTACCAGCAAAGGCCGGATCGATGGCACCAAAAACCATTGAAGTGTTCACTCCAGCATTTTCAATGATCTCTCCTGTAAAAGCGCGAGTGATCCCGCCGCCTCCGGGGTTCCCTGTATGATCAAGGCGTTCCCATTTGTCTTCTTCTAAGTTTAATTTAGGATCGACATCAAAAAGTGCCATAGTAATTTCGTCTTGAAGTGCTCTCACATAACGATGAAACTCAACTTTTTTAGTCTCTAAATCTTGCATAATTATTCCCATGTCTTCTTTTCATTCGAGGGGTCCATGTGTTAAAACTGGACTATAAATATAAGGCCCTAAAAAGATAATAATTAATACCATATATGACTAAGTTTGTCCTTACGCTGATGCTTTTATTTTCACTGACTGAAGTCAGTCAAGTTCGTGCGGAAACGGCCGATAATAGTGATGCAAAACCTTACATTGATAACGACGTCATTGTGGATCCGGTCAGCGGACGTCGCACAAACCTTTATCATTACGGCTACACTGAGCGAACTCACAGTGTTCAAGAAACAGTTACAAATGTCGGGGTCGTTTACGGTCTTACCTGGGTTTTCTATCCGCTGATTCAACCAAAAGTTTTCAAAGTTCATGATGGTGTTAATCAATACAAAAATAATTTCGGGAAGCTCGTATTTGATAAAGATGAGCCGGTCTGGAATTTTTTCGTGCACCCGATCAGTGGATCACAACTTTTTCTTTTATACCGAGCTCAAGGTTACTCGCGCATGAGTGCTTTAGGTTTAACCACAATCAGCTCAACTCTTTTTGAACTGACTGTCGAAATTTTAACTGAACCTGCCAGCGTGCAGGATCTTTATATGACTCCTATCCTGGGAACAGTTTTGGGACTTGGAATTGAAAGCTTTTCAATGTCTCTTCTTAATTCTGGAACTACGGCCGGAAAAATTGTCGGACACCTTATCAACCCGGCCACACTTCTTCCTTTGTACGAAGGCAGAACCTTAATCATTCCCAAGTTTGAACCGGAAGATAAAGGCGCCATGGTAAAAGTGGAGTTGATGTTCTGATGAAAAACTTCATTCTCTTTTTTATTTTAAGTTTCATTTTGGTTAATACGGCCAGTGCTGATATTTTTTCTTCAGATAAATTCACACTACGCGCGGGACTATCATTCAACCTGACTCAAATTCACACTGACCGCCTGATCGACCATACCGAAATCGAAGACGATGGAAACCCTGAAGATGAAACCAAGACCGTCGGTCTGGGGTTTGTAACCAGTATTGGATACCGCTATGACAACTGGGAATTCGCCATGGCCGGCGATGTGATCTTCGGAGGCTTCACTGATGTAAGTTTTAATTACAACAGCAGCAATACAATCAGAGGTGGTGGTCACTTCCGACTTGTCAGTATCGGCCCACAGATAAAATACTACACACCCTATTCGATTTTAAATTTAGCAAACATCTACTTTGGTTTCGGCCCATCATGGTCACTGCAAACATTTGTCTTTAGACATCCAATAACCACTGGTGGATTTAACGATAAAAAAAGAGTGAGTTTTGAAAATTACGGTGGATCACTTTTTATTGGTTTCGAAGAAATTAAACCATTCAAAGAAATGCACCCTATCTTTTTAGAAGTTGGTTACAGCTACATGCACTCTTACAAAGTTTCTATTTTAGATGCCAGCAATTCAGCAAATGTCATCACTCTATCCGAAGGTGATTCAAACGATTTCTCCGGCCAGTACATTATCGTTCGTGCGGGAATGGCCCTTTTTTAATATGGGTCTCAAAGTAGTTAAATACCTGACTTTTCGTCTCCTCTAATTTCAGTCTTTTAAAATCTTCTTAGCAATTTTTATGGCCATTATTTAAAGGCATTTTTTATTGTTTCTCCCAATATTAATGGGTTGGCGTAAAGTAAAACTCTCCTAAAGAAGTAACCTATAATTAACGATGAGATGACTGATAAGCGCCTTTAAATGAAGGATTTTTATGAAACTCAAATCGCAATTATTTACTACCCTGACTGTCACTTTTATTGCCTTCAACTCTTTTGCAGCAGAAAACGTTGCGAAGGTTGTGGTCATGCGAGGAATGGTTAAAGCAAAACTTCTTGATGGAACCATCATTGATGTAAAAGCTGATCAATCAATCCCAGAAGGTGCTGTCGTTCAAACTGCAGAAAAAAGTTTCGTGAAGCTTCTCTTCATTGATAAATCACAAATGAACTTAGGGCCAAATTCACAAATGATCATCAACGCTTTTCCTAAAAAAGAAGCTGGGATTATCACACTGGTGAAAGGACAAATCAGATCACAGGTTACAAAAGACTATATGGAAATGGATGATAAGAGTAAAAGTAAACTCTATATCAAAACAAAAACTGCAGCGATGGGTATTCGTGGAACTGATTTCCAGGTTAACTACAATCCAGACAACCAAAACACATCTTTAATTACTTTCGAAGGTAAAGTGGCCATGGCCCACATTGGAAAGGACATTAGAGAAAATAAATTTGACCAACAAAATCTTGAGCGAGTGGTCTCAAGTGACAAGGCCGTATTCGTCACACAAGGACAAGTTTCTGCCGTTAACTCAAACGTGGCCGAAAGAGCAATGGTTCCTACAAAACTTGGGACAAAACAAATTGAAGCTCTTGAAGGTAACGAGACTGGGATTAAAGAATCATCTGAAACAGATAGTGGAAAACAATTTAGAAACCCGATTCCTCCTGGAGCAGAAGGGGCAGCGTTTTCTAATACGTCTCCTGATTTAGATAAAGAAGTTTCTAAAATGGGTATTTCTGTAAAAGCAATGCCAACAAATTTTAGTGAGAAAGCAGCAGCACCTGAAGGATTTTTTAACAATGATACTGGTGAATATAAACTTCCAGCGGGAAGTATTATCGACCTTAACACTGTTAACATCATCCCTCCTCCAACCAATGCTGTGTTTGATAGCAACTCTGGAACTTATGTTGTTCCGGAAACGTTTGGTAAAATCGATAAAGTTACTGGGGAATATAAAGCACCAGCTGGTCTTGAATTAGGTGCCGATGGTAAGTTTACCGTAGTAGATGCTGATGCTTTTAAGAAAGCTCAAGAGCCTGCGAAGGAAGATAAAAAAGAAGAACAAAAGAAAGAAGATGCTCCTAAAAAAGAAGGAGATGTGAGTGCAACTACGACTGAAGGGACAGATGGAAGAGCGCCGGCAAGTACTGCTCCAGCTGCAGACATCAAAGTTCCAGTAGTACTTAGTGGTGAAGCCAAGGTTTTCGCCGATACACATGCTGAGCCGGTAGCACCACCTTCAAGAGCTCCAGCAAGCTCAGCACCGCCGACAACAACTCTTCCACCTAACGTTGCCGCTGATCTGGCCGCTAAAGCAGCTGCGGTTCTTGAAAAAAATGCCGCAGCAAAACAGACGGCTACTGACCGTGGGGTTACAGTCCCTACCAGCAGTAAGGTAAAATTTATTTTCAATGCACAGTAATTAAATATCACTTATAATTATTGAGAACACAAATTACTAAAGCACCCCTAGTGGGTGCTTTTTTTGTTATAGGGATGTAACAATGATTCTCAATCGTTTATCGATCACAGCTTCTGCTGCGCTTATTCTTATGAGTTCAAGCGCCTTCGCCAACACTCAGGAAGAATTCTACAAAAGTTTTAAGGCCGGACAATATCCGAAAGCACTTGAAGCCTTAAACAACATGAAAGACAGCACACTGGGAACTAAGTCTTACCTGCTTGGTTTAACTTATTCTAAGATGCAGGAATACGATAAGGCCGCTGCTAACTTTGCAGTTGCTATTCGTGAAAAAAATACCAGCAGCGACCTCTACTACGAATACGGGCAAGCACTCTACGCTGCCAATGAATTAAAAAAAGCGCGTGAAGCTTTCAAGACTTCTGCAAATAATAAATTCAATGGTCCCGCTTCGCTTTATTATGTCGCTCACATTTCACAAATTTTAGAAGAACATGAAGTGGCCAAAGTATATTTCATCAAGGCCATCAAAGATAAAGCATCAGACGACAAGATGAAACAAATTGCACAGTTTCAATTAGGTGAAACCCTGCTTTCGATTGCCCGTGAAAAATCAGCTCAACCAGAAGATCTGCAACGTCGTGTGGAAAAATTCATTCTACCTATGATGAACTCTGCTTATAACCTGGATAAAAGGTCATCTCTTGCGACAGACATCGATCACAGGATTTCAGAAGTGATGGTAGAGTTTAACCTCGATCCTAACCTGCTTGCTAACGGCAGAAGAGTAAACCCTAAGCGCTACAATGCTTATGTATCTCAAAAGATTCGTCACGACGACAACATCTCTTTGGTGAACGAAGAAAACAACGTTCAACAAACGAAGAAAGCTTCTTTTATTTTTGAAACCGAAGCTTACGGTAATTATGATTTCATTATCAATAAACGCTATATCATCTCACCTGAGGCCAGACTGACTTATACTCAGCACTCTGACAGAACAGAGCCGGAAGTTTATCAAAACGACTCTTTCGTGATGAACTTCGCTCTTAAAAATAAATATGAGCACAAAATAAGAGAGCTTCCTGCAAGTTTCCTATTTGATATTGATTACTCGAAAACTAACAAAGACTGGCAGGCACAAAAGAAAAAAGAATTTTATGCAAAGGCCACAACTTTCACTTTCGGGGAGAGTTTTAGTTATTTCGATTTTGGTGATACAACGTTTAAATTGAAAAGAAAAAATTACGTTGGTGCTAGCGAGGCCATCAGTAACCATACGACGGCATTCAGCGCAGACCAGACCATCTTCTTACCTATCCAGCATTTAATTGTCGCGATGTTTGAAGCGGATTTTATCGACAACTTTAACAATACAGCAACTAACACCAATACATTCCTATTTCGCCTGGACTACATCATCCCGGAAATCAGACCGACTTATACATTGGGACTGGCACTAGCAACAACGATGACAGACACTCTTGATCAAAGAACCACTCGTGGAACGGAAGTTTCATTGAATCCTTCAATTGATCTGGCAAAAGATTTAAGTGATAAGAGCAAAATTAGTATTAACTATGACTTCACTAAGAGTTCATCAGACGATCCTAACTACGCTTATACAAAAAGTGTTTTCACAACAGAGTATCGCTATAGTTTTTAGTGGAGTGTAAATCATGCTTTTTAGAATCTTCCAGTACCTGGGAATTTTAGCGATTATCATGTTCAGTGCAGCCAGCATTTTCCTCTCTACTAATGCCAGAGAGATTAATGCTTTTGCCAATCAGTCTTTTATTTACAATTACGCTTCATTTTTCGAAGATCGTTTTTTCGATTTAAGAATGAAACTGACGATTGATAGAGATAAAAAAGACAACCGTCTGGTTCTAGCTGCTATTGATGATAAATCTCTTTCAAAAATCGGACGCTGGCCTTGGAGCAGAAACGAACTGGTAAAACTGGTTAATAAGCTGGATACATTTGGTGCTAAAGTTGTGGCATTCGACGTTTTCTTTTCAGAACCAGAACTCGCTTGTAATGCTGAGTCTCCCGACTTACTTCTTGCTGAAACTTTTAAAAAATTTCAATCCACTCCTGGCCGCAAAATTATCCTGCCTTTTTCTGTAGGGAAAAAAGATAAAGACTCAGAAGATGAAGCCAATTATTTCAAAGATGCTCCTGATCCATTACTAAACTATATGATGGATGCCAGACAGGCCGAAGGAAGTAATCTTCAGGAGTATGTAGCAGAGAAAAAAGTTTTCCCAATTGAAGTTTTAACAAATGCAGAAACGGGTCTTGCCCACATTGAAGCCGAAGCAGACACTGATGGAGTCTTTCGACACTATCCTGTGACTGCGAACCTTACGTCTTTATACTTCCCTTCATTTGCCCTTCAGGCCTATGAAATGTTTTCTGGCGACAAAGTTGTTATCAACATCCCTTCTCCTGAATCGGCCTCTATTAAAACAAAAAAAGGAAATCTTTTTGTAAACTATAATGGAGAAGCAAAAGTTAGATGGTTTGGAGGTCTTGATCACTTCCCTGCAAAAGCAGTCTGGGAAATTCTTGAAGCAAAAGACAACGATGCTGAGATGAAAAAAGTTTTTCAAGATAAACTGGTTTTTGTCGGATCAACTGCCTACGGTGCTAACGATTTAAGAAATACACCTGTTGATCCAATTCTTCCTGGGATCATTTTCCACATGAACATGGTTCACATGCTGCTTGAAGGAAAGTTTTTAGTTTCAGAAGATGAATCAGCGAAAATCTCATGGGTCATGTTAATTGGTGGAAGTGTTGCCATTATTTGTGTCATGCTTTTAGGAAACCCTATCTTCGACTTCTTTGCAGTCATTCTAATTCTTACAGGTCTCTTCTATCTCGATACTTATTATTTCATACCTAGGGGCTACAATACCCGGTTATTCTTTTGTCTCTTCTCCGTACTGGCCTGTTACTCCTGGTCAACCTTTCTGCATTTCTACGCTTCTAATAAAGAAAAGAAAAAGATCCGCGGGACATTCTCTCGCTACCTTGCTCCTTCAATCGTTAACGACCTTCTTAAAAACCCGGACAAAGTTCGTCTTGGTGGTGAGAAAAAGAATATTACCGTTTTCTTCTCTGACGTTCGTGACTTTACCAGCATCTCAGAACGCCTGACTCCCGAACAGCTGACTCTATGTTTGAACAAGTACATGACGATGATGACGGATACACTCTTCGAGCATAACGGAACACTAGATAAGTATATCGGTGACGCCATGGTTGCTTACTGGGGAGCACCCGTTGACCTTGAAAATCACCCGTATTGGGCCGTTAAAGGTGCCTTGCAGATGATCGACAGGCTTCCGGCCATCAACGTTGAATTCGAGCGCGACGGATTCCCACAATTCAAACACGGTATCGGTTTAAACACTGGTGAGTGCTCAGTTGGAAACATGGGATCGAATCAGATTTTTTCTTATACGGCCTTAGGTGACAACATGAACCTTGGTGCTCGTCTTGAGTCGCTTTGTAAGTACTATGGTGTTCAGTTAAATATTTCAGAGTACACAAAAAATTCAATTCCTGCTGATCTTCAAAAGGAGTTCACATTTAGAACTCTGGATAAAGTAAAAGTTAAAGGGAAAGAAAACGCGGTAACGATTTATGAAGTTCTGCACTCGACTCACCCACTGATTAATGAGCGTGAAGCTCTGGAGATGTATGAGCAGTCTTTCCAGATGTATTTAAGTCAGAAGTTTATTGATGCTGCTGCAAACTTTAAATCACTTGCGCAGAAGTTTCCTGAAGATCCAAGTTTTGAGAGGATGCTGAAGATGTGTGCGGACTTTATTGAAGTTCCACCGGCGCCGAATTGGGATGGATCTTATACTCACAAGTCGAAGTAACATAAAAAAACCGCATCTTCTGGTGTGGTTTTTTTATTTTTGAAGCTATATTTCATAATATTAATGGTTTCCACACTCCTGTTACTTTTACACAATCCACCTTAAATATTTTAGGCATGTCACCATAGGATCACAAACCTCATGGAGATCCATATGAAAAAGTATTTTTTCCTTTGCTCACTAATGGCCACAATGTCTCTCCCACTTTTTGCCCAGTCTCAAGGCCAGGAATTAAAAACATTAAATTGTGTCGGCGTAGGAAACATTTGGAATGCAGCAGAATTCGGTGTTGTCTCAACTGACCAATCAATCGCAATAAAACTTACGGATGCTCAAAATATAGAAGTTAAGATTAACGAGACAATCCAAGAAAATTTCCTTGCGGTCGTTAATGATTTTTCTCAAAACAAGAAAGGCAAAATAGCTGGTGTTCTAACAGGGAATGAATCTGGGGACTATGGAGCAATATTGGAAAAAAAGATTGCTTTCACTCAGCTCGTTTCAGATCAAAAAGGTAAAAACTTACAGAGTGATGTAGAAGTTAAACTTCAAAAGCCTTTCGTATTCAAAGGTGAAGTGACTTGTAGTGATGCTGAACTAAAATAAAAAAGATCTGCTTATACGCTTACGATAACTCACATCATTTGATGTGGGTCATCGTGGGTCTTCTAGATTGGCATATTCACTAATGTCTAAGGAGTTTTTATGAAGAGTTTATTATTAGTTCTTGCCATTACAACGATCCAACCATCTTTCTCTTCAGAGGATCCAGGGCCCTTCGTATTCAGTTATGCTGCTTGTAAGGATATGACCGGTAGAGCAAATTTAAAAGCTATTGCATATGGTGTAGGTTGGACGAAACTTGAAGCCGAAACCAGTGCACTTTATAATGTTCAATTAAATTTTGGATGTGGAGGAAGAGGACCTATAATTGTAGAATCCGCTACAGTTACTTCACAAAAAAACTCAAATTACTGTGTAGCTGCCTGTGTTGGTTTCGATGGTGTAGATAATAGATACACGCGTGGTGGTACAGGAAGAAATTTAACTGAAGCTAAGTACAGTGCTTTACACGAGACTCAGGTCGCTTTCGGCTGTGGCGAAATACAAATTGTAACTTGCCAATAAGTTATATTATTAAAAATAATCTAGATTTTAATACTTAAAACAAGAAGCCCCATTTATCATAGATGGGCCTTCCTGTTTTATTTTTTAGATTGGCATATTCACTAACGTCTGTACGATTTTCATATAAGACGGAGAACTAAACTCCTCAATCAACTTAGGTATTATCAATTTCATCTCAGGTTTCTCTTTCTTATCTGTAATCTCAACAAACAATTCCACAAACGCTTCTGCAACCAACAAGACTTTCGACAACGGTGAAAGATCCTCTGGGTACTTACTGGCAAAGCCCGAACCTTTCTTCATCCCATGGTGATGTTTAATCAAGATGTCTGCGCCCATCGGACAGCGCTTATAGGCCACAACCAACTCAGCAGCAAGGCGGGCATGGTTCATAACTATATCTTTTTCTTTTTCATTCAATAACGGACTATTTAAAAGGGATTTCTCAAATTTCAAATCAGGGTATTTCAAATACAAAGGTGCTAAGTAAATATCATGAAAAAATAAAACAAAGTTAATCTTATCCGCCTGCCCGTCTCCACCCCAAGTCACATTCTTAATAATATGATTGGCCACATAACTCGTAATCATCGAGTGGATAAAAATATAACCACTTTTATTATTCATCAGTGTAGAAATAAGGCCTTTTAGTTGGATATTCTCTTTCACAACTTCAGTCATAACTTTAGAAGAGGCCGTTGCAATCTCTGCCATTTCCTGCTTCACTTCCTCACTGGAAAATAAATTGGCCATGGCAAATTCATAACCATCATTCAACACTTCAACTTTCTTTTCTGTGGATTCACCTGATAAATTCTTTAGGGTTAAAGTAATTTTTTCAATTAACTTAATAGAAACATTATTGACGATAACCAGACGGTCAGAGCTCTTTACATAAACCTGATCAACACCGAGGGATTTAATATTTTTCAAACTTTCTTCGATGGCATCATCAGTACGTGCCAACATTTTCTTTTGCGAGTTCACTTCGTAATAAAGATTGCATGGAGCTTTCGAGAGCCCTTCAATTGGAGTCATCGAAATAGGATAATAGTCTCCCATTTGTAGCTCTGCCATTTGCTTGGCCGTAACATTCAAAATAGAAGCAGATTTTTTTAAAAGTGATTGGATATTATAGCGAGAAGAAACAGCAAATGTTTTAGCATCGATATCTTGGTCTGCATCCGCTCCTACTTTAATAAGTGGGGTCTTCACACCATATGATCCACGGTACGCGTTTATTTCCTGGAAGGCATCTTGCTTATTAATTATATCGAGTGAGATGATCAGATCAAAGTTCTTCTTCTTTTTGTGAACAGCAATAGCGGCCTCTGCAGAAGTTACAAGCTCCACAGAAGTGGCAAGATAAACCTCAAGGTTCATCACGTACAACACACTCAAAAATTCATTATCACAAACGACAAGAGTTCTACTCATAGGCAGTCCAGAATTAAAATATTTTCTAACTAAACAAGAATAGCACACAATGATTTTTGTACGAGAGGCAATTTAAGGAGATTAATCAGGAAAAAAAAGAGGCCGCAAAAAGCGGCCTCTTGAACAGTAACTTAGTATTTTAGTAAGTCTAGCATTCCAGTATAAATACGATCTGTATTTGGAAGGATTGCTTTTTCAAGAATACGGTTGAATCCAACTGGAGTATTAGTTGAACCAATACGTTTCACTGGAGCATCAAGGTATTCGAATGCTTTTTCGTTAACAACACCAACAAGCTCTCCACCGAATCCACCGAAAACTTTATCTTCGTGAACGATTAGGCAGCGACCTGTTTTCTTAACAGACTTAACGATTGAATCAACGTCTAGAGGAACGATTGAACGTAAATCGATAACTTCAACATTGAACCCTTCAGCTTCTAATCTGTTAGCAGCTTCAAGACACATATGAACAGTGTTTCCGTAAGTTAATACTGTAAGGTCTTTCCCCTCTTTTCTTGTACGAGCAACTCCGAATGGTACTTCGAAATCTTCAGGCACAGGAGTCATTGCTGACTTTGAGTTGTATAGAGCTTTTGGCTCCAGGAAAAGAGTTGGTCCTTTTGATCTGAAAGCAGTTCTAAGTAATCCAGCAGCGTCGTCAGCGAAAGCTGGAACAACGATTCTGATACCTGGAATAGCAGCTAGAGATCCTTCAAGGTTTTGTGAGTGGTAAAGACCACCACCGATATATCCACCAGAAGCTAGACGGATAACAACGTTCGGTGAGAACGCTCCGTTAGATCTCCAGTAGTCGTGAGACATTTCGATGTATTGTTCCATAGCTGGCCAGAAGTAGTCAGCGAATTCTGCACCTTCAACACACACGCGGATATCATCTCTAAAACGAGAGAAACCGTTTGCCGTTCCAAGGATAAAGTCTTCAGCGATTGGCCCGTTGAATACGCGGTCAATTCCGAATTCTTGTTGCATCCCTTTTGATACGTTGAAAATCCCACCTTTTTCTTTGTTGGCCATATCCTGACCCCAGATAAAAGTATTTGGGTTGTGACGGAATTCAGCTTTAAGAGTTCCATTGATTGAATCAATGAACTTTACTGGTTCACTAGTTTCGTTATGCGTACCTTGTGGGTATTTTGTTGAAACGTGAGCTTCAGCATATAAGAAATCATAAATAGAAGCTGGATCCGGGTTTGGTGCTTTCATTGCTTTTGTATGGGCATCAAGCACTTCTTTTTTCATCGCTTCATCAACAGCAGCTAGTTCAGCTTCTGTGAAAACTTTTGCATCTAAAAGTTCTTTTCTAAAACGTGGGTATGGATCTTGCGCTTTTGCAGCTGCAATTTCAGCGTCATCTCTATACCATTCGTGTTTGTCTGAGTTCGAGTGATTTCCAATACGAACGCAGTCAGCGTGAACGATTACTGGTTCACTTTTTTCAATCGCGATTTTTCTAGCTTCATCCATTGCTGACATAGAATCGAAAACATCTTTTCCGTCACAGTGAATAATTGTTAGGTTTAAAAATCCTGTGAAGTTATCAGCAACTCGCTCGTTTGCCGTTTGATCACGCTTTGGAACCGAAATCCCGTAGCCATTATCTTGGAAAACGAAAACAACTGGAAGTTTTTCAACAGAAGCTCCGTTGATTGCTTCGTAAACGTAACCTTCTGATACAGAAGACTCACCTTGAGAAGAAATCGCAACACCTTTGTGCTTATATCTCTTCATTGCACGAGCAACACCAACAGCGTGAAGTGTGTGGTTACCAGTACACGATGATACGTTGTGAATGTTCCATTCTGGTTTGGCAAAGTGGTTAGACATGTGACGTCCACCAGATGCTAAGTCAGTTGCTTTTGAAATACCGTTTAAGATAATTTCTTCAGCGTTAACACCAGCAGACACTGCAGTTAGCATATCGCGGTAGTATGGGAAAAGATGATCTTCTCCTCTTACAAAAGTTTGTCCGATTGCTAATTGAATTCCATCATGTCCAGCATACGGTGCATGGTAAGACCATCCAACTGCTTGCTTTAAATAATTTGGCGCACGTTCATCTAGTAAGCGCCCAAGAGTCATTAATTCATACCATTTTTTTAGTTCAGCTTTCGGCGTTTTTTTGGCCGAGTACTTCTTTTCTACTTTTTTCAGCATAGATACCCCAAGTCATAAAAAATATAAGAAATTAGATAGTAACAAAAAAGATTTCATTCTACAATTTGGATAATTTTTTTAACGTCTTGTGTAAGGAGATTTTTATGCCTGTAGCGACACCTAAACAATATAAACAAATGCTAGAGAGTGCGAAGAAGGGCGGATATGCTTTTCCAGCTATTAACGTAACATCAATGTCTACTGCTAACGCTGCACTGAAGGCCTTCGCAGATAAAAAGTCTGATGGTATCATTCAAGTGTCTACTGGCGGTGGAAAATTCGCTTCTGGATCTGTGGGAGATATGGCCCTAGGTGCCATTTCTATTGCTCAACATGTCCATTTAATGGCCGAGAAATACAATGTATTAATCGCACTTCACACTGACCATTGCCACCCTCAATACGTGGACTCTTTCATGCTTCCATTAGTTGCTGAAACAGAAAAAAGAAGAGCAGCAGGACTTCCAAATTTATTTAATTCACATATGTTTGATGGATCAGAACTTCCTCTTGCTGAAAACATTAAAAAATCAAAAGAGCTTTTAGAAAGATTTGTTAAATCAGATTTAATTCTAGAAGTTGAAACTGGTGTTGTTGGTGGTGAGGAAGATGGACACAGCAATGAGCATGCTCCTGCTGATAAACTTTATACTTCATCTGCAGAGATGGTAGAAATCGCAAAAGTCCTTCGCCCTATCGGGACATTTATGTACGCTGCAACTTTTGGTAACGTTCACGGAGTTTACAAGCCAGGTAACGTAAAATTAAAACCAACGATTCTTCGTGACGGACAAGCTGCTGTTGCAAAAGAATTTGGTAAAGAAGCAGAACACTACCTCGTGTTCCACGGTGGATCTGGGTCTGAGCTTCATGAAATTCATGAAACACTTGGATACGGAGTTGTAAAAATGAATATCGATACTGACACTCAATACGCTTACACAAGACCTGTTGTTGATTACATGATGAAAAATTACGACAAAGTTTTAAAGATCGATGGAGAAGTTGGATCGAAGAAACATTACGACCCACGTGAATGGGGAAAAATTGCAGAAAAAGGCATGACTGAAAGAATTGCTACTGCTTGTGATGACTTAAAATCGACTGGTAAATCTCTACTTCAATAAGTTGCTATTTCTCACCCCTCCCTAAAAGCGAAAGCTTTTTCCGAGGGGTTTCTATTAAAAAAGATACCCGACAAACATACTTCACGAAACGACATGCCAGTCTCAATTTCAACAACTTAATCAAAGCTTTGACCCCTATTCTCATCGTACTAACGTAAATGAATTATATGTCCGATAAACAAAAAAACACATTATTGATCAAGAGATCAAAGGTCGTTATGAAATTTTTGATGACATTAATCTCGCTTATTTTTTCGGTGAATGCTTTTGCATTCAATGATGTTTGTATTGATATTTCAACAAATAAGTATTTAACTTTTTCAAACCCGTTTACAACAACAGATTCTGTTCCTGCCAATGATGTTCTGACACAAAAAGAATCAGAAGAAATAACAAATAAAGAACTTGCTCGGATGAGTACAGAAATGCAAGCGAAAATGAATCCTATTTGCAATACCTCTAAAGTAGATGCTGATGAAATTTTAGAAACATTTATAAAAGAATGTAACGAATCTCTGCCGGCCAAAGACATTGATAAAGGCATCGGCCACACCTACTCTCTTTTATCTAGATTCTGCAAAGAGAATGCTCAATTTATTCGAGTTTACATTGCAGGACTGGTCACAACTCCAAGGTGCGATAAGGTTGAAGTCGTCGACAGTTCAGGACGAGATAAAATTAAAGAAGTGAGTGGTGAAAAGCGCTTACCTCCTCCCCCAACAAGCACATTAAGCAAATAGGATTTTGTATGAAAAAGATTTTAACATTCATTACATTATTTATTTCGTTTAATAGTTTTGCGATCGTAATTACAAATCAACCAATATGTGAAAGGCCGAGCCGAAAAGCTCTCTTAGAGTTTGATGTCACTTTAAATAAACTCTCCCACGAACTTTTTCAGAATAAAATGGAGAGTTTTTTTAACAAGATTTGTTGGGAAGATATAGAACCTAAAATGCTGGTTGATCAAATTTATAAAGAATGCTCTGATTTTGCAGCAGGTACCGATTCATTAAAACTCAATACAGTTGCAGAATTTCAAATACGATGTGAGTCACTAAAACAACACGCACTGACACTTCTTCGTGCCAGTGAAGTGGCCAAGAAAAATAAATGTGAGCAGAAAAAAGAGACCCCTTTGGATGGCCTGGATAATTTTTTACAAAAATCTAGGAATGCAGAAACGCTTGAAAAGTACTAGAAATCATCACGTAATATTCAGAACTTAGAATTATCACTGCTAGGAAGCTTTTGCATAATGCCCTTTTCTTGAACGAAATACCCAATTCATGTTTAAATAATCTAATGATAATTAAAAATCTGACATTGGCAGTTCTCGCATTTTCATCATCAACTCTATTTGCAGCAAACCATATGGTTCTTATGGGCGGTAGTGGCGATCCTGATGGGCCTAAAACTATTTTTGATAGTACGGCAGAGATGCTAGGTAAAAATCTGCAAGCAAGTAATCAGTGGAAGTATCAAGTTGCATTCAATGGCGGACACTCTGAAACAGAAACAATCATTGCAACAAATTTTTCAAGACCAACTGCTCCTACGACTCCCTTCAATGAACAAACTTATAAAAAAATGATAGCGGACTATAAAGCAAAAATTATGTCCGGTGAAATTGCTTCTGGTGATCAGTTAGTTATTGTTATCGACACTCATGGTGCGGAAAAATCAGATAAATCACTCACTCACCAAATCGCTGTCAACTCTGCAAAAAAAACACCTAATCGAGGTATTACAGATTTTAACAATCTGTCAGGTTCAGACACTGTCAGCTTAGATGATCTTCAAGAAATTGTTAAATTAACAAATCAAAAAGGAATCAAGCTCGGCATTATCGATATGAGTTGCCACTCAGGAAATACGCAGGCACTTAAACAAAATGCTCCCAATACATGCATTGTGACTTCTACAGGGCCTCAGCATTATGGCTTCGCGGGTGCTGGGACTTTTAATGGCCAGTTATGGAACAGCTTTAAACCAGGTGTAAACCTTGAGCAGGCCTTTTTAGAAGCGCGCTTAAACGCAAGAGATAATGGTTACCCAATGATCTCTACACCTGCTGGCACTGAAATTGACAGTGAAGTTTATAAGGCCATCACTCCTTACATGTATTACAAGAGCCCTATTTCAGACAAGCTTACTAATTACATTAAAACCAATTCAAGCGATCAACTCATTTGTCAGAGAGAAAATCAGTTCAACGAATTGATTGCGAAAATTAATGCATTAGAGGCCGCTGCCAATGGAACAAAAAACGGCTACAGCGGTCAAGAGTTAAAAAGATTAATATCACAATACAAAGCTCAGCAAGATGAAATGATCAAGACCTTGAATCAAATGGGTGGATCTCTTGCGGATACTGTTGAAACTTTTATCGAGAAAAAAAGTGGCCCAGATTCAAATCCACTACAACTCAGCTGGAAACTGATTGCAACATCTGACCCGGATGGAACAATTAAATACTTTCAAGAGCAATCAAAAAAAACAAAAAACGCTAAAGAGAAGGCAGATTATGCGGCCATTATTGAAAAATGGAATCAGGTTAAATTAAAAAAGGCCGAAATACTTAGAAAATATCCGTCGATGAGTAAACTTGATGAAACGAGTAAAAAACTCATTGCCCAAATGGAAGATAACTATCAGGCAGTCTTCAGTATTACGTTGCAGGAAAAGAAATTCTATAACGAGCTTTACCGTAAGAAGCAAAATGGAAATTCTAATGATGCCTGCGCTCAGATTGTTTTTTAGGAACTCAATTTATGAAATTTTTCTTTCTCCTATTTTTTGTCTCTACAACCCTTCACGCTAACGAATTAAGCGAATGCGGAGAGTACACAATAAAAGGCGTTATCCGTCCTTTAAAAGATGGAATCACAATCGTTGTGAATGAAAAGACCAAGTCTGAGTTAAAAATTACCACGACAATTCCTGAGTCGTCTCAACTAGCGGCCTTTAGTAATAGGCCCGTCACAGTCACAGCTCTTTTAAATAAGAAATTTGATGGAACAAAAGGTTTTGCTGAGAAAATTATCAAGACTGAATTCCGCCTACCCGATCCTATGAATCCAAAAGACACAGGGATCAATCTAGAGAAAAAAGGTGAATGCGCTAAGAGTTTATAAAACGAAATCTATTTCTTCATTAACATTTTTTCCATTCTATCCAAACGGACTTTCATCTCAGCATTTTCTCGCTGCAGTTTTTTAATTTCCTGATCTTTGGCACTCAGCTCAGATTTAACTGAAGCGATCTCTCTCGTGTTCTTTTCTGTAGTACTGAAAAGATCCGTTACCAACTTACTAAGAGTCTTAACTGCCTCAATAAGCGGAGCAATTAACATAGTGTAGGCCACTGACTTAATCCCGTTGGTTTTATCTTCTGTCACCGCATCTGGAAAAACTTTTTCAATTTCCTGAGCGATAACTCCCATCTCTTCTCTATGGCCTAAAACCAGTTCTGGATGAACATCGTGATTCCAGTTATAAGTGACCCCTCTGATCTGACTAATTTTTTCCAATGCATTTGGAATCGTTGTTATATCTTTTTTCAAACGACGATCTGAGGCGTTCACGTAAGCGCTCGTTCCCCCTGCTGTCCCATTTACATAAAACATATAAGTGCTGTTGCTACCGTTGATCCCAACTCCTGTATCAGTAACTCTTACTCTTTCAATTTTATTAGCTGCTAAAATGACGGGAACTCCCGCTCCTTCTGATGTATAAAAAATAGAGTTCGGAAGATAAGTTGCTCCAGAGTTAGAAAAGCCCATAAAACCTTTAGTTCCACCACCATCATCAAGCATTTGAAATCCAGAATAACCATCGGCCGCAGTGTTTCTAAAACCACCAAGAACCCACCCGGAATTTCCCGATGAAACATTTGAAATTCCTGCATTAATAGCTGCTCCTGAAAGTGTATTGGCCGTTAAAGTAAGCGCTTCTATATCGCCATTAACGCTTAGAGCTTTCGTTGGATTATTATTTCCAATTCCCACATATCCAGCAGAAGTAATTCTTACCTTTTCTGTATTATTAGTTCCCAAAATAATGTTTCCATTCTTTGAGTTCATCATTGTCATATCAAATGTTGTTCCGCTTTCGTATCCAAAATATCCTGACATCGTATTTAAGCTGGTACGATCAGCATAGAACCCCATTGAAACTTCATTCTTTGTTCCGTTAACACCCGATGGTGATGTCTTTAAAGAAAGAACACCTGATTTATCTGTCACCCCATTTACTTGCTGTCCATAGATTTCAAGAATTCCTTCATTCGTTAAATTCATCAATTTATCTGTAGCGGCAGGAGCTGCTGATGCAGAAGTCCCTCTAGCAAACCAAAAATTTCCAAGCGCATTGTAATCATTAATTAAATTCATTGTATCAATAGCAGAAGCACCTGTTGATTTGATCTGCATCCCAACTGCGCCTGTTCCTTCGATACTTAATTTTCCGATTGGAGTAGTTGTTCCAATCCCGACGTTACCTGCAAAACTTGTATCACCGGCCGCAACTTGTAGAGCAAGGGCCTTCGTAATAGTTGTATTTGTTCCAGCAGCTGGTGCTCCTGCAATATATAAATTAGAAGCTGTAGTTAAAGTTGTTGCGCTTGAAGAAGCAAGTGTAGGAATCCCAATAGAAGAAACTGCACGAGTCGCAATTGTTCCACTTCCCGACGTATCGGTTAATGTATTTGCACTGATTGCAAAATTTGCTCCCGTCGTTGTCCATGAGGCCTGAGATTTATTTCCAGCGATATTTAAATAAGCGTTAGGTGTTGATGTTCCAATCCCGACATTGCCTGAGCCCATAACTGTAAGAACTGAAGTACCCGCATTTGTCACATTTAGCACAGTTTCATTACTTCCAAGCGCAGCAATATTACCACTACCGTTAGACTTGGTAGCTTGTAAATAAAAGGCAGAAGCAGTTGGTGCCGTTGAACCTAAGTAAGCAATCAACCCCACTCCGCTTGTCGTAGCATTTGACGTAACTCCAGTTAAACCTAACCCACCGCCAGTTCCATTAATGTTACCGATGTAGCCCGAAGCCGTAGTTGGAATCACTGAACTAAAAACTGAGAATGGATGCGATAGATCTCCATCGGTGAAAAGAATATTTGGATCTGCTCCTGCCGCCGTATGGATATGAAGCGGCATCATTGGAGAAGCTGTTCCTATACCTACTTTTCCACCAGCATAATTAATCCCACCTGTCGCTGCTCCCCAGTAGCTTGCACTAGCTGGAAGTCTTGCCGCTGCAATTGTCCCTGTGGTAATTTTATCTCCATCAAGTGAATCAATATTCACGCAAGAAAAAGCATCACCTACAACTGAATAATACAATGTCTGATTGGCAGCACATCCTGTCCCTGGAAATAAATTTCCTAAGGCCGTTGATTTTAAATCCGTCGCCGTCACAAATGAAGATATCCAGTTAGTTCCTGCTGTCGTGTACTTAAAAAAGTGTCCATCAGTTGGGGCCGCTGCTGAGACAGTGACACCTCTAATTTTTGCAACTGTAGGACTTGGCAGAGTTCCTGTAAGGTCTCCACTCATTGTGGCCCCGGAAAAATCTGTCACTTGTTTTTGTAATTTTCCAAATGCTGAAATGACTGTATCACTTGCAGTGATTGCTGCATTCGTGAGCGTTAATCCTGTCAGCGCCGTTCCCAGCACATCAGTCGTTAAAGTGGCCCACGTATTATCACCTTTTAAATATTTCGTTGAATCTTTTGTTCCAGTTGCATTCAATGCTGTTAACGGAATCGCTGCTGCCGGAACATTGAGTTTTGAGTAATCAATTGCCGCTGCAGCATTAATGTCAGCATTAATAATTGTTCCATCAAGAATATGTGTTGCCGTGACTTTACCTGTACCAATGGCAGTTGCACCTGAAGTCCCACCGACGTCACCTGTTAATGCCACTGCTCCTGACGCCGGAGTCGTCCATGTTAAAACACCTGAACCATTCGTCGTCAGGACTTGATTGTTAGCTCCTGCATCGATAGGTAAAACCAGAGTATAAGCATCACTAGTCGCATGCCCTCTGATAGTAACGTAATTACTTCCGCCTTTAATTTTTAAATCACTGTCCAGAGTTAAAATTCCAGACATAACTCCGCCGGCCTTTAGCAGTCTTAAATTATCAGCTGTATCAACATAATCTTTTGTTGTGGCCTCTGTTCCCAGAACTGGAGTTGGAACATTTAAGATTGTTAAAATTGTTCCACCTGTTTTATCTAATTTCGTCGCAAGTGTATCAAAAACCACATTCCCATCTGGTGCATGAGTTGTATCACCATCAGTGATTGCCGTTGCTAATATGGCCGCAGCAGAAGGAAGTCCTGTAATTTTAGCTGCAGGAATATCACCATCCGCAATCAATAATTTTGCGTAAGGAATACTACCTGCTGGAATGTTTAATTTTGAATAATCAATCGCTGCTGCCGCATTGATGTCAGCATTGACAATGGCCCCATCTGTAATTTGAGCGCTGGTGATAGCGCCTGTAATTTTAGTAGCAGCAACATCTGCAATTTTAATATTTGTCACTGATCCATCGGCCAGCTCAGTTGTTGTGACTGATCCAGCTCCACCTGATGCTCCTGCGATATCATTATCAGCAATCCACTTCACTCCATCGTATTTTAAAACTTGTCCTACCGTCGGAGCGACTGTTAAATCGACATCAAGTAATTTATCAAGACTGTAATCACCTTCTACAGCAACCACTGCCCCACTTCTTCCAAAAATAGTTGAGACTCCACCCGCTGTAGACTGGGCCACATGATCGTACGCGCTCCCATCCCAGATAATCCAGTCACCGATATTATACGTTGGAGGGTTTGCCACATTAACAATATAGTACTGGCCGACAATTGTAGATGTTGGCTCAGACGTATTAGCATCCCATGTCCCTTTATAACTAATTCCTGCAAGTGCACGAGGCATCCATGTATTTGATGTCTGATCATAAACCAGTACATCATTATTGGCCGGAGCTGAGCAATCAAAACCTGCTCCACCTAAAGTTGCATTACATAATGAAAAATCAATTTGAAAAGTTGCACTGGCATTAGCGTCCGATAAAATTAAGCTGAATACTTTTGAAACATCAAAAGAAAAAGCATGAACTGAATTGGCGATAATTTTTGTAGCAGTCTGTGATTCAATAGAGAAGTTTTCATTGAGTGAATGGCCACTTACTTTAACATTTGAAACTTTCGCAAGACTGATACCATTGATGATTAATTGATTGTTAATGATTTGAACTGAAGAGACACTGGCACTAGTTGTTGAGGCGTTACTTTTCTTATTTATACTAACGGCCAAATCACTTTTGCCCGGTACACAACCGGCAAAAATGAAAAGGATCAATAAAAAAAAGCACCAATAAATTTTCATTCATAACCAGTTTATGTTGATTAAAACTAATTAATTTATCGGTATTTAATTGTAAGTACTTAACTACTTATACAAGTCTATGAAGTGGAAAAAGTGACAACTTATTGTGTTCTTTTACATTACTAAAGAGATTGTCTAGCTTCTGGAACACGAACTGAACAGTACCGAACTTTGTTGGTTCACTATCGATTGGAATAATAAAGCTAAAGAAAAATTCGATTTAAGCTATAGCTTCTTTTTAATATATAGAACCTTATCCACTTCAGCGATAACCTCGCCTTCTTCATCTTTTATATAAACAGTGAGAACAGGTTCGATTCTATTTTTACCTTTCAGTTCTTCTTTAAAAGCATTCAACTGCTCATTCGTTAATCTAAACTGAGCATACACCTTAGACGTTCCTGGACGCTTAAAACGTATCGTAGCGCCCTTATCCCAGACAATATAGCCCTTCCCTAACAAATTGATCAGCATGAGCATATAAAAGGGGTCTGACATCGAATAGAGAGATCCTCCGTAAGCAGTTCCTACGTAATTTCGATTCCAGAATCGCAGCTTCAACGAAACATCAATTTCTAAAAAATCTTTTGAAATATGATCAATATGAATTCCTGCTCCCAAAAATGGTGGCCAGAAGTTCATTATTTTAAAAAGGATTTTTTGTCTGAAGTTCATAGAAGCCAAGTCCTGCCCTTACTTAATTACACTTTTGATTTTTATAAAGATGTGCGACTTCTGCTGCATTCAAGACCCTGTTCCAAATTGCGGTTTCATCCATAGCACCTGTAAAATGGGCCGGAACTCCACTGCCACCGTAGCCAAGAAAAAGCTTTTGGGCCGCATCTGAATTGTGTGCCCCGGCGCCATTTTGAGTGAACCCAGAACCAGCAGTTCCCCATTCCACACCATTAACATAGATATGAACACCAGAGAATGATGTCACAACTCCATCCCATGTTAAGACGATTTGTGCCCAGGTACCAGCGATCAAAGAAGTATCGTTATGAGTTTTATATTTCAAGTTAGTTCCAGCGACAGCATTAAAAAATAATCTATAATCTCCAGAGTTGATAAAAAAGTACCAGCCTTGGCTAGTATTGTTATCACTTTTATAAAAAAGCCCACCAGCAGTGTTAGCAGAAACTTTAATCCAGGTCATTAATGTCATGGTCGCAAGATCATTAATCCCAGCATAAGCAGGAACCTCTACATAAGTACTTGCTCCAGTCGTATTTAATGCCTGAGAAATAGCCCCGGCCACATATGAGCCAGTCGTTCCATGAATTGTACCATTACTACCAGTCGTTGCAGGAACGGACGAGAGGTCTGCAGCAGCTCCTAAGGCCCCATCCATTTTCCAATACCCAACGATGTTGCTATTCATTCCAGGTGTCCAATTAGAAGAAAAGCTTCCACAGCGAGTTTTTTTTGTCTGCGTGAGAAGGCCAGTCATTTGATTGAACATTTGCGCATCGGCAAAATTTATAGAAGAAATAAATAAGAGTAAAAAAAGAAAAGACTTCATCTTAATTATAACCTGATGACCACGTTATATAACAGTCATAGTTTGTTCCATTATAAACAGTCATGATGTTATATATAGTATGAGTTGCCGCTATCGTTGGAATATTGGCCGGTTGAAATTTACTCGTCGTGCATCCAGTGAAAGTATAAGTTCTTGAAGTCGTATCTTGAATAATTAAAGTATAAGATCCACCGTGAACCATATTCGATAAAGTAATCGCCGCTTGCCCAACATTGGTTAAAACTTGCGTATTACTTTTTGAAAGATCAACTGCTGCTCCTGCAAATGGTGCCGGAGGCGTACTGGCAATAGTACCAGCAACCGTCAGTGCTGCTTGAGGATTTGATGTTCCAATTCCTACATTTCCAGAAGCGTCGATTCTCATTCTTTCATTGTAGGCCGTATTACCAGTTCTTTGACCAAAAACAATTGTCGGAGCATAACCTGCAGTGTTTGCCACACTACCCATATAAAACGTTTGAGTGACACCTAAGGTATTTAGACTGGCACCAGTAAACATACTCACAGTACCATCCGCCGTATTAGCGTTCGTTATATGAACACCTGGGCCCTGGGGAATTCCCATGGAAGAGCTTGAACCTGTATAGACAGTAGCATCCCATCCAAAGGTGTACATTTCTCCTCTAAGAAGAAATGCATCAGCAGTAATCTGTCCTGCAACATCAAGAGCACTGCCTGGCGATGGCTTTCCAATACCCACATTTCCATTTGCAGAGATATGCATTTTTTCAGTACTGTCAGCACTTCCTGCTGTCGTCGTATAAAACCCAAGACTCCCAGGAACAGATCCTGCTGCTGGAGCTCCATCCGTTTTACCTAAGATAAAAGCAGAACGGGCAAGGCCAGTTCCATCATGACCAAAAAAAGAAATAAATCCTAATTCATCACCACTGACAGTGGCCGCATAATTTCTATGTTTCCAAAAACTAAAAGTTGGACCTGAAGTATCAGCACTCGTTTTTTCAAATGCAGTTGCACCATTCATAACATGCAACTTCGCCCCTGGAACAGCTACACCAATTCCCACATTCCCGGCCGTGTACCCAAGATCAGAAGCTGTTTTTATCCACTGACCTACAGCTCCTAAAACATTTTGAACATAACCAGCGCTTGCTGCCTGAGTAAGATCCGCTCCGACAGTAGGAAGAGTTGGAACATGTAGCTCACCAACTGTATTATCAATTGTAATTTTTCCTAAAACAGTTGTATTGCCAGACTTCGAAACATAATCCCCTTGAGTTCCTAGCAGTTTTCCAAAAGCACTAAGAACAGTATCAGTTCCTGCTATAGACCCTGAGGCCGATGACAATCCTGTTAGCGTCGCAGCTCTCGTTCTTATGTCTGTAAAATAATAATTTGTTCCGCTCTCCGGTACCGCTGCCGTATTTAATGTCTGAAGAGTTTTATCACCGGCAAAATACTGTGCAGTTGTTCCACCAGTTGGAAGACTCGCCTCTTTTGCATTTAATTGATCTTGAATAGAGCTCGTCACTCCATCGAGCCAGTTAAACTCAGCATTGCTTACAGTTCCTGTAGAAATATTAGCGGCATCTAAAGTACTCACCACGGCACTTGTATTAGACCAGGAAAGAACTCCTGATCCATTGGTTGTTAACACCTGATTTGAAGCACCGGCATTAATAGGTAATGTTAAAGTATAGGCCGCACTGGCCGCATTTCCTTTCACTGTTACGTAATTTGATCCACCTTTAATTTTTAAATCATTATCCAGTGTCAATATACCAGAGAACGTATCCCCGGCTTTATTCGCTTTTAAGTTATCTGCAGTATCAACATAAAGCTTGGTCGTCGCTTCAGTATTTAAAACCGGTGTAGGTACATTTAAGATCGTAGAGATTGTTCCACCAGTCTTATCTAATTTCGTCGCAAGTGTATCGAACACAACATTTCCATCCGGTGCATGAGTTGTATCACCATCTGTAATTGTCGTAGCTAAAATGGCCGCAGCAGAAGGAAGGCCCGCGATTTTAGCGGCAGGAATATCACCATCAGCAATATTTAATTTTGCGTAAGGAATATCTCCGTTAGCAACGTTTAGTTTTGCATAAGGGATATCTCCGTTCGCAATACTTAATTTTGCATAAGGAATGGCCCCCGCAGAAATATTTAATTTCGAGTAATCAATAGCGGCCGTTGCTGAAATATTTGCATTTGTAATAGTCGTATTGGCAATTTTTGTACCGGTCACTGATCCATCGGCAAGCTCAGTTGTTGTCACCGACCCTGCTCCACCAGCAGCACCGGCCGTATCAGTATCAGCGATCCATTTCGTACCATTAAATTTTAAAACTTGTCCTGCTGTCGGTGCGACTGTTAAATCAACATCAAATAATTGATCTAACTTATAATCACCTTCCGTCGCTACAATCGCCCCTGTTCGACTAAAGACTGTTGGCACACCGGCCACAGCAGACTGGGCCACGATATCGTAAGCACTTCCATTCCACACAATCCAGTCACCGACTTTATAAGTTGGAAGATTGGCCGTATCTACAATGTAGTATTGTCCGACAATCGTTGAGACGGGCTCAGTTGTATTGGCATCCCAGACACCTCTATAACTTAAACCACTAAGCGCTTTAGGAATCCATTTATTAGATGCTGTATCAAAACTAAGGACATCATTATTAGACGGTGTTGTGCAATCAAATCCCGCTGTTCCTAAACTTGCATTACATAATGAAAAATCAATGGCGAAAGTCGCACTGGCACTTGCGTCTGATAAAATAAGATCAAAAACTTTTGAAACATCAAAAGAAAAACCATGAATTGAATTGGCGATAATTTTTGTGGCAGTCTGTGATTCAATCGTAAAATTTTCAGAAAGCGAATGCCCGCTGACTTTTACATTTTGAACATTAACAAGACCTGCTCCATTGATGACGAGTTGATTATTGATAAAATGAACTGATGAAACGCTCGCAGTTAAAGCTTGTTTTGAGTCCTTCTTGTTTCCACTAATAGAAAGTTTACTAGCAGCAGGAACACATCCTGAAACAATAAACCCTAATACTAAAATTGAAATTGCGTATCTCATCTAAATCTCATTCTAAGGTATAAGTACCCACCTGCTTATCGGCAGTCAGAAACCAATAACTTAGAAAATTATTTAAGACCTCTACGTCTCAAATCTGCCTTTAAAATGAGTTAATTAAGTGAATATTTAGTTAATTAGGAGTTAATTTGATCTACTTATTAACTATTGAACAAGTTTTGAACAATTGATAATGGTTTACTTTTGTTAAGAAAACCACTGTTATCTCTTTTGGAATATAACAGTGGTCATTATTTTTTAAGCTAAAATCTTAGAAACAATTTCGTAAACGTTTTTAGATAGACCATCAGTTTTGATAATACGATCTAGTTCCGGTTTCATCTTCGCTTGAAGATCTTTCGGAATACGACTGTAGTCTTTAAATCCAGAAGCAAGACGAGAAGCGACTTGAGGATTTAACTTATCAAGCTCTAACATACGATCTGCTACTAATTTATAACCACGTCCCGATGGATGATTGAATTGAACTTTGTTGTTCGCTGCAAATTGTCCAAGCAGAGCTCTTACAAGATTTGGAATCGTACGATCGTAGATGCTGTCTTTTTCAAGTGCCAGGATATTATCGTAAGCTGAATCATCAGATGCAACTGCTTGCACCGATAACCATTTTTGCATAACAAGAGTTTCGCTCTTCCATTTTGTATAGAACGACTTAAGTGCTTCTGCTTTGAAGCTAGAGTTTGAGTTAATTAAAACACTCAATGCTCCGATTTCATCTGTCATGTTCGTTGCACTCTTGAAGTGATCGAATGCCAGAGTTTTATATTTATCTCCATCAACCATTGATAAAAGATTAAGAGCTTTAATTTTTAAATCTCTTTGTCCCATTGCTTTCGGGTCAAGTTTATACTCTCCCTTTTGATCAATTGAAGTGAAAAGTTTTAATAAAATATCCTGGTGAGCAGTCGCTAAAGTTTTCATCACGAAATCTCTTACAGCTTCTGTTTCAGGGTAGTAAATTTCAGCTAATTCCTGGTGAAGAATTCCTTCACTTGGAATTGTCATCGACAATGCTTTGAAAGCTTCATCGATAGTTGTATCAGCTAAAACTTTCCCAAAAGCAGCAACGTATTTGGCGTTCAACTCAAGTGGTTTTTTAGCGTGAGCATCTTGAATCAAATCAAGCATAAGTTTTTGAGCTACAACCTGAGCTGCTTCAAAACGGTTAAACGAATCTGAATCGTGGGCCATTAAGAATAACTGGTCATCAAAACTTAAGTCAGTTGTTAATTTAACCGGTGCCGAGAAATCACGGTTCACAGAAGTGATTGGCTTCGAAGAAATATTCTCAAACACGAAGTCTTGAGTTGGTGTTTTTAATTCTAAAACTTTTGAAGCAACGTCTTTTCCGTCAGCTCCAATTAACCCTACTCTTACTGGCATATGGTATGGCTTCGCATCCTTTGGAGCGTTTGCCGGGAACGACTGAGTCAATGTTAAAGTTAAACGCTTATTAGCTTCATCATACTTCGAAGTTGATTTCAGTAATGGCGTTCCGTTTTGTCCGTACCAGTTTTTAAACTGAGTAAAGTCAAAATTATCGTTTGCAACACTCATTGCATGAATAAAGTCTTCTGTACGAACTGCTTGTCCGTCGAATAACTCAAAATATTTATCCATACCACGTCTGAATCCATCCACTCCTAAAAGAGTCTGGATCATACGAATAACTTCAGCACCTTTTTCATAAATAGTAGCTGTATAGAAGTTATTAATTTCCATGTATGTCGCGGGCTTAATCGGGTGAGATGTAGGGCCTGCATCTTCAGCAAACTGAGAAGCACGAAGACCAAGCACTGATTGAATTCTCTCAACACTTCTTGAGTTCATGTCAGCAGAGAATTCCTGATCTCTGAAAACTGTTAATCCTTCTTTAAGTGTTAACTGGAACCAGTCACGGCAAGTGATTCTGTTACCTGTCCAGTTGTGAAAGTATTCATGGCCAATTACTGATTCGATTCCATAGAAGTTTCCATCAGTCGCACTTTTTTGATCAGCTAAAACGTAAGCAGAGTTAAAGATGTTTAAACCTTTATTCTCCATTGCTCCCATGTTGAAAGCATCAACAGCAACGATCATATAAATATCCAGATCGTACTCAAGACCAAAACGATCTTCATCCCACTTCATCGATTTTTTCAGCGACTCCATAGCATGGTGGCACTTATCTTCATTTCCTTTATCGCAATAGATTTCTAGAGCAACGTTGCGTCCTGAAGTTGTTTTGTATGTATCTTTAATGAATCCTAAATCCCCAGCTACCAAAGCGTACAGGTAAGAAGGTTTTTTAAATGGATCTTCCCAAGTCACGAAATGTTTTCCGCCATCAAGGTCACCTTTAGCGATCGGGTTACCGTTAGAAAGAAGAATTGGGTAAAGTTTTTTATCAGCAATAATTTTCGTCGTGAATTTTGCCATGTTGTCTGGACGGTCAACATAGAAAGTGATTCTTCTGAATCCTTCCGGCTCGTTTTGAGTACAGAAGATTGTTCCTGATTTATATAGACCATCAAGAGTCTTGTTAGCTTCAGGATTAATTTCGTTTTCAATTTCAAGCGTGAAGCTTCCAGCTGGAACTCTATTTAAAGTTAACGTGTGAACTTCTTCATCGTGCTTGTAATCAGTGAATGCCTCACCGTTAATTTTTACTGATTTTAAAATCAGCTCTTCTCCGTTTAAAACTAAAGGAGCTGCATCAGTTGTATTTTTTGAAACTGTCATCTTCGATTGAACTAGAGTTTTTGTAGAATCTAAATGAAATGTTAAATCAATCGTCTCAACCAAATAGTCTGGTTGTTTGTATTCACTTAATTTAATCACTTTTGGAGCATCTGTTTTCATGAGTTTTTTCCTCGAATATAATTTACAGTTCTAGATGAACTTTATGGCCAGTATGGCTTCTAATATTAATAACACCAACATCAAAAATTAAGTACTGCCCCTTAATACCTTGCAGTCTACCACCTACCACCTCCGCTTTGTCGAGTGATACCGAAGCCACCTTTTCAGGGTAAACCTCAACCGGGTACTTAATGTCCACAACCAGCTCGCTCTCAAGGATAGAAACCTTGTCGCTACCGAAGCGGTTTTCTAAATCGTCCAGATCTTCGCCGAAGAGTTCAAAGAGCTCATCGCGTTTTGCCTCGAGATCAATCTCATCCGGATCGCCCTTGAGCATTTTTCTCCAGTCAGTTTTATCATTGATCTCAGTACTCAAGAGCTTCTCAAAAACTCCTGACATATAACGAGTTCCTACTTTTAATATAGGCAAGGCCTGAATTGCACCTTGGTCAATCCAGCGGGTAGGAATCTGAGACGTTCTAGTGATCCCGACTTTGAGTCCTGAAGAATTCGCCAGGTAGACATAATGAGGGATCATACAATGTTGTAGCCCCCAATCAGGCTGTCTGCACGTTCCTTTGTCGAAGTGGCAAAGCTCAGGTTTAAGAATGCACATATCGCATTCAGCAAGCTTTAATGAGCAAGGATAACAGTAACCACCTGAGTAGCTCTTAGCGGTCTTCTTCCCGCAGTTGCAGCAGTTGATTTCCTTTCCGGAGTGAATCTTAAAAGTCTTTCCGATCAAATCATTCATGATGATTAGGCCTGAATTCGTTTGAAGTTTATAGATGGCCTTACCGTCTATAAGTTCGACTTCCATTTTATCGAGATTGAAACTTGAATTTTCCATAGGGGGCAATTATACAAAGTGTCTCGGGCTTCGTCACAGTATTTTCAGGCCATTAGCTTTGAGATTAAAGTAAAAGGACCTAAGTACCGATTAATAAGGTATGACCGAGAAAAAAGACCCAAACAAAAAGCATTACTTCCAAGTTGCGTCTCACGAAGAATTCGTGGAGAGCATGTTAATGCACTGTACTCTTGAGTCTTCACCTCCACTAACTGTGTGGGAAAAAGGCGAAGATGAAGAGCTGGCAGAAATTTATGAAGCCGTAGAGTATTTCGCTCATCCTAGGATTATAAAACTGCGCCCTACCGGTAAACTCATGACTAAAATCACGGGTAGCACGAAGGCCGGAAAACAAGTCCTGGTAAAAATTCCTGTCGAAGACAAGATCAATTACTTCACTGGTGGACGTTTAAAATTTCACCCTGAAGACCTAAGTTACACCATCGAAATTCAGCAAGAGATCTATAAGAGCCAGGCCCGTGGAAACTTCCGCTTGAATGCCAGCGACGTGATCCCTATTCAATTCAAAATTGATGAACAAGTTTTTGATGCTTTAGATATTTCTATCAGTGGAACGAGTTTTATCGTTGAAGCAGCTGAATGTGAGCGCTTCCCGAAAGGAAAACTTTATACTGAGTGCACCCTGCGCTTTGACCGCAAAAATTATCATGTACCCATCGCCCAGATTGCGGCCCATATCCCGATGTCCGATGGACGCACCAAAATCGGTATCGCCTTTAAAGACCTGCCACGTAAAACTGAGGACGAGCTTTACATAAAAATCTCCACAGAGGCCCGTGGTGAAGAGATGAAAAAGAAGTTCGACACGATCCTTTCCAAAAAGGCCTAATGGCCTACTCCTTAAATTTACACTCAATGTTATCAAGTGCTTTGGTTACTTCTTACGCCAATTTAGTTCGGTATAATTTTCATATATGGTCATAAATAATTGACGATACCGGTCTATAGGAGTAATTTTGCGTCCTATGAAACACAACACACAAGAAACTCTTCAAGGCCAAGAAATGGACTCTACTATTAAACGTGCTATGAGAAAGCCTTTCTCTGATAGCAAGATCATTGAGCGTGCGAACTTACTTCGCGACAATGATTTATACTTCTTCTTTAGAGCTATTGAAGAAACGGCAGCTTCGACTGTGACTGTAAAAGGTCAGAAGCAAATCATGATCGGATCTAACAATTACCTGGGCCTTACTCACCACCCACTTGTTAAAGAAGCCGCTATTAAAGCGATCGAAAAATACGGTACAGGTTGTACGGGTTCACGTTTCTTAAACGGTAACCTTAATATCCACGACGAACTAGATGTAAAACTTGCTGAGTACTTAGGTCACGAAAAAGCGATCGTATTCTCAACAGGTATGCAAGCAAACCTTGGTGCGCTTTCAGCTATCTGCGGTCCAAAAGATTTAATGCTTTTTGACTCTGAAAACCACGCTTCTATTATCGATGCTTCAAGACTAGCAATCGGTACAACTTTTAAATACAAACACAATGACATGTCTTCATTAGAAGAATTACTAGAAAGTAACGTTTCACGCTTTAACCGCGTGATCATCGTAGCTGACGGTGTTTTCTCAATGACTGGTGATATTCTTCGTCTTCCGGAAATCGTTGCTCTTGCTAAAAAGTACGGCGCATACGTTTACGTTGACGATGCTCACGGACTTGGAGTTATGGGGCATCAGGGACGCGGAACTATGAACCACTTCGACGTAACAAAAGACGTTGATTTCAACATGGGAACGTTCTCTAAATCTTTCGCATCTATTGGTGGAGTTATCTCTGGATCAGCAGACGCAATCGATTACGTTCGTCACTCTGCTCGCTCGTTCATGTTCTCTGCTTCTATGCCACCTGCTGCAGTTGCGACTGTTTCAGCTTGTATCGACGTAGTGACTTCAGATGATTCAATCCTAGCTAACCTTTGGTCGAACGTTGAGTTCATGAGAAAAGGTTTCCAGGAATTAGGATTTTATACTTACGGATCTCAAACGCCTATCATCCCACTATTTGTTGGTGACGATATGAAAGCGGTTAAGATGACAAAATATCTTGAGTCTAAAGGAGTCTTTGCTACTCCGGTTCTTCCACCTGCAGTACCTAAAGGGGAAGCGCTAATCAGAACAAGCTACATGGCATCTCACGACAGAGCTGACTTAACGAAAGTTCTTGAAGTATTCGCTGAAGCTAAAAAAGTTTTCGAAATTCCATCGCATCTACACTAGGGATCAGGTTTTGTTATGAGCTTTTCAATTAAAGAAATTGACCTCAATAACAAAAAAGACAAAAAGGCCTTTGTTGAATTACCCTGGAGCATTTATAAAAATGATCCACACTGGGTAGCTCCTTTAAAGATGGCCGTGAATGATCTTCTAAACATTGCTAAACATCCATTTTATAAAACGGCCCACGTGAAAGCGTGGCTCGCTATTAAAGACAATGTCGTTGTCGGCCGAATCATGGCCATCCACAATTTCTCATATAATAAATACGAAAATAATAAAGTTGGTCACTTCGGTTTGTACGAAGTGATTAACGATCAAAAAATTTCAGATGCCTTAATTGATACGGCAGCTGTTTATTTAAAAGCTCAAGGCATGACTTCTATTCAAGGCCCGATGAATCCGGGAACGAATTATGAGTGCGGACTTTTAGTTGATAAATACGACGACGCTCCTCAAGTGATGATGACGTATAATCCTGCTTATTATGAAACTCTTTTAACAAATAAAGGTTTCGTCAAAGCAATGGACTTACTTGCTTATAATTTTAATCCGCATAATGTTTTACCAAAACTCATTTTAGATATTGCTGAACGTGCTGAGAAGAAAGTAAGAGTCACTTACAGAACAGTTAATTTAAAAAACTGGAATGCTGAACTGGATATTATTTTTGATATCTACAACTCTGCCTGGGAATCTAATTGGGGATTTGTTCCGATGTCGAAGGAAGAATTTGCACATACGGCCAAAGATATGAAGTCGATCATTAACCCGGAACTTATTCAGTTCGCCATGGTTGATGGTGTTGAAGCAGGATTCATCTTAACGATTCCGGATTTAAACCAGATCTTCAAGACCATCCCGAGCGGAAACCTAAGTCCAATGGCGATTTATAAATTGATGACACCTAAAAAACGCATCACACGCGCTCGAGTCATCATGATGGGTATTAAAAAAGAATACCGTAAAATGGGACTTGAAACTCTTCTTTATAGAAACACGCAAAAAACTCTTTTAAAAACTCCTCAAATTAAAGATGTCGAGCTTAGCTGGATTTTAGAGAGCAATCTCGAAATGAATAAGCCGTTAATCAGAATGTCAGGAGAAGCTTACAAGCGCTACCGTCTGGTTGAAAAGGCCCTTTAAAAATGAAAATTCTAATCACTGGTGCCAATGGTTTTGTGGGTTCTCACTTATGTGAAAAACTTCTTAAAGACGGGCACGATGTATTTGCCTTAGTCAGATCTCCTCATAAATTTACGGTGGCCGAGAATTCTCGTTTAACTGTGATCAAAGGTGATCTTGATCAAGAGATTCTCTCATGGGTTGAGTCTCTTCCAGCAGACCTGGAGACGTGCATACATACGGCAGGAATCGTTCACACTTATTCGCCTTCTGAGTTCTACCGCGTGAATGCCGGTGGAACTGAAAACCTGGTTAAAAATTTAAAGCAACGTTTTATCAATCTTCATTTCATTTTGATTTCGTCGCTCGCTGCTTCAGGGCCTAGCCTTGGGACATCATCGCGCTCTGAACTTGATATGGATTTTCCTGTAAGCGTTTACGGGCGATCTAAGAAAAAAGCTGAAGAACTTTTAGCAATGAATGCACCCACTTCGTGGCAGCTGTCAGTGATTAAACCTCCGATGGTTATCGGTCCCCGCGATCCGGCCGTGCTGGATATTTTCAAGATGGTTCAAGGTGGAGTGATTTTGCTTCCAGGACAAAACTCAAAAACGAAACTTTATAGTTTTGTTTGCGTGTTTGATTTGGTTGAAACAATTGTTCTCGTTGCTGTTCAAAAAAAGAAAGGGATCTTCTTTAGTGCTAACCCGCAGGTGGTTTCTTTTGAACAATTGATCAGTGAAATTAAAAAGCAGTTGAAGAAAAATTGGATTCTCTATCTTCCACTTCCACTTATTTTAGTGCGCTTACTGGCAATGGTTTTAAATTTCTTCTACAGGTTATTTCCGCACAATCTTCGCCTGACTCCAGACAAGTACCATGAATTGGCAGCAACAAACTGGACATGTGATGGAAGTAAAAGTGAGAAAGAGTTGGGACAGGTTTATAACTATGACCTGGAACGAACGATTACAATGACCCTAATTGATTACAAGTCACGCAAGTGGATATAACACTAACAATAGCATCATAAACTCCATTCGCTTTTATTCTTTCCAAACCGCGATTGAAATCACTAATGATTTTTTTCCCATTCGGTGACTTCCTAGAAACCATGAAGTGCAACTCGTTGCCCTCACGTAGATAATCTTTTTCACTGGCCACTAGAGGAGATTTCTTTCCAAAAAGCTTATCCACAACATACTTACCAACCAGCTCATTGATAAAAATAATATCCACTCGTCCGAGTGCCAACATCCCAAAACACGACTCAACTGTTCCTGGACTGAATACTTTCATCTTCGATTTTTCTATCAAAGAATTAAAAGGGGACTTGTCCCAACCATCGGGAATGCAGATTGTTTTCCCAGTTAAACTCTTTGCAGTATTAAATTCGTTGCCTTTTTTAGTGAAAGAAAAAATACGGTATTGATGAATAGGTGTTGAAAAGTAATAATTCTTCAAGCGTTCACTATTAGCACTCCAGGGGTATGACCCATCGACGGTCCCGTTTTCAACCAGCATCATCACTCGCTTCCATGGCATGAATTCAAGATGAATGTCTTGTTTGAGTTCTTTAAATACGGCCCTGACGACCATACTGCTTATTCCTTGATTCGGAATATTTTCCCCAGTATAAGGGACGTACTCACCTGTCGCGATTCTTAAAGATTCTGCTTGAGTGGCAAAACAAAATGCACTCAACAACAAAACGATGACAATCTTCATCTTTTTTTGTCTCCAATTGCTAGACGCAACTGAAACCAAAAAGTACTTCCGACATCTACTTCACTCTCCACTCCAATCGTTCCACCCATTAAGTCGATAAGTTTTTTAGAAATTGAAAGACCCAAACCTGTTCCACCAAATTTTCTGGTTGTAGACTGATCTTCCTGACTGAAGGCCTCGAATAAATTATCTCTTTTCGTTTTATCAATTCCGATCCCCGTATCCTGAATCTCAAAACGAATAAGGGCAAAACCATTTTCTCTATGTATGACTGATAAGTGCACATTAACTTCCCCTTGTTCTGAGGTAAATTTAATCGCATTGTTGATGATGTTAAGAAGAATCTGCTTAAGTCTATGTGGATCGCCTCTGAAGAAGTAATTATCTTCAGTGCGATAGTGGAATCTAAAATTAAGATTTTTCTTTTTAGCAGACAAGGCCAGGATTTTTTCACACTCTTCTAAAAGGGCAATCAGATCAAAGTCCACCATTTCAAGTTCAAGTTTCCCCGCTTCAATTTTAGAAAAATCCAAAATGTCGTTGATAATAGATAGTAACGAGTCTGCAGAAAGCTTAGCTGTCTCCAGATTGTCTCTTTGCTCGCCACTTAGATCTGAATCAAGGGTTAATTCTGTTAAACCAATAATGGCATTTAACGGTGTTCTGATCTCGTGACTCATTGTCGATACGAAATTTGATTTTGCTTTTGTCGCCTGTTCGGCCTTGGCGATTTGTCTTTTTAGTTCCAGGTCACGTTCGTTAATCGCACGAACGGCCGCACTTGATGCTTCAGCGATAAGTTGAAACTCAATAACGTTTTCTTCAGGAACCTGGAACTGATAATTTCCTTCGGCAATTTTTTTAGAAGTCTCAACGATACGGTTAACCGGCTCGGTGATGGTTTTTTTCATGCGCCATAAAATCAGGGCCCCAAAACTTAAACCTACCACTAAAAAAGAAATACCCAGTTTAATAATCAGCCAGCTCAACTCATCGTTAAACTTTTGAGTTGAATAAATAAATTCAACCGTTCCGATTTTTTCGTTGTTACGGCGAATGGCACCCGTATCTAAGAATCTGTTTTTTACTTTTAAGAGGTCTTTGAAATTCCCGGTAGGCATTGAAGAGTCGCGGTTTTCAACCAGGATGTCTCCGTACTCATCAAGAACTCTTACGGCGATAATTTGATTGTCGTCTTTTACGAAAGTCGAAGCTGCGTTTTTGATATTGTTAGTATCAACAGTCCAGATAGGATCAGCAAGCAAGCTTGTCGCAATTTGTAGATTGGTTTTTTTCTGCCAGGCAATTTTCTCTTCATTATTTTTGATCAGGGCCTTGGCCACGATGACCCCTAAAACAGAAATCATCAAAAAGATCACAGCAACTACTGCGATGGTAATTTCCTGTGTGATACTGAAGCGATCAAAATAGCTTTTGTCTTTTGTCATGAGGCATCTAAAATAACATTGATTGCTAAGAAGCGAAAATCAAGAAAACAAAAAGATCTCGTAAATCTTTTTGGTTTTACCAGTCCATCGTGATGCGAGGACCGATAGCACCTTCGTAAGCTGTGTAACCTACTCTGAAGTTATGTTCAAATAACGAGCGGTAAACGACATTGTTTCCCTTGTAATCAGCTGCTTTTCTTACCCCTTCCGAAGCAAAGGCGGTTAAAAAGAATCCCCCGACAATATCCGAAAGATAATGCTTACCATCTCTGACTCTTTGGATTGACGTAGCAACAAACAGGGCCGACGGGACAATTGCGTAATAAGGCCCGTAAAACTGAAATGTTTTAAGCGCAAAAGTGGCGTATGGAATTACGTGCCCCGAAGGAAACGACGATGATCCTCTGAAATTAGTCTCCCATTGTGAGAGTTTTTCTTTATCCGGTCGCTCGTGAATGTGAATAACACTTAGGGCCGCAGACTCAAGAAGTGCCAGATACATTGTTGCAAAACTTTCTTTTGCAAACTGTACCGCACGGTCGTCGTCCTTTTTCACACCGTAACTAAAAAAAGCGATGGGGATAATCGGGAAACTCAGGACCGGTGCCAGGTCGCTGGAAATCTGCATATACTTGGGAATATTTTTGGCTCTGGCGTTTGCCGAAATTCGCTTGTCTTCTTCAAATGAATACCAAAGCGAAGGTGCTGCCGCCGCTGCGTAATAGAGATTGTTTTTTTCAGTGAACTGTAAGTAAGAGCCTTGGTAAAGATAAGTCAGTGACGACGTTAACCCACTCCAGGAAGTCTGCATATCGAGGTCAGCGGCAGAAATATTTTTACTAAAAAACAAAGAGACGAGAGAGATAAATAAAAATCTTTTCATTTTCTAGTGAGTGTCCTTCGGTCCTGTCGTTGTTCTAAAAATATAATCCCAAAGAGGATTGCTTACACCGTACTTACTGCGCTCACCTGAATAGTGGTGTTGTAGGTGGTATTTTCTAAGGTACTTTCCAACTTTTGAGGTCATCGCAAAGTGGTGAGTTGCATAGTGAATGTAGTCGTAACAAAGGTAGCCCACCATGAAGAAGGCCATGATAACGCCCAGGTATTTTTCCGGGAACATCAAAGCGAAAAACGCCCAAAGAACCATGAAAATTAAAACAGCAGGAACTGGTGGCATTACTAAACGAGTTGGATCTTGAGGGTCATCGTGGTGAAGACCGTGGAATAAAAACACGAAGTATTTACCAGCTGCACTTTTAGCGTCCCAGTGAAAAACAAAACGGTGAAGCATGTATTCCATAAACGTCCAAAGAATTAATCCAAAGACAAAGAGTCCACCGAATTCAATTGCACTTATGCTGTAAACTGTGGCACCACGGTAAAGAAGAAACATAATAACCGGTGTCCACAATAATAGTGGCACGATCGGATGAACGTGAGTGAAAGATTCTAAAATTGGATTTTTGAAAATCCTGATTGACTCGCCTGTATGCTTTTTCATATGCATTTATTATAATAAATTCTCAATCCTGTAAATTAAGGTGTGCATGAAGACTTACTTTTTTACTATTCTGGTTACTTTATTCTCCACGACTTATGTATGGGCGCAGAATCTTGAGACAGAACTGAGTCCGGCCGATCTAAAAGCTATCACAGCTCACGAGTTTGTCCTCAAAACCCGTGAACTCCCGGGTTCAGTCTGGCCGGAAATCACTTATTACGCCATCGTCGGAGTAAGTCCTCTGGAAGCGGCCGGAGTCTTTGCAGCTTACGATGCTCAAAAAGATTATGTTCCCAACGTCATCAAATCGACACCTGTTAAACATCTCACAGCGACTGAGGTTCTCACAGATTACGAACTGCATATGCCCTTTCCTATTTCCAATGCTCACTACATTCATGGTGCAAAACTTTTTAAGCACAAAAATGATTATGAAGTTCAGTGGTATATGCTGGAGTCAAGCTCTGCAGAAGATGTTAAAGGCAGTGTTTATTTCCAATTTTACGAGGGAAAAACGCTAATGAGATACCGTTCATACGTAAAACCAAAATCAGTATTGGGAAGCTTAGTAAAAAGTAGGATGTTGAAAGATGTTCTTTTAAGCATTACAGCGATTAGAAATTTTATGGAAAAAAGTAAACGTGAAAATCCCGTATTCGTTTCTAAATATTCTGAGTTTATAATACGTGCTCTTAATGGCGAATTTGTTTATCAGACTATTATTGATAAGAAGTAGTTGACTAGAATGACGGATATAGAAAATTTTATTTTGAGCAGTTACGAGCACTTGCAGCATGGCCTGATTTCTATCACTCAGGTGTCAGAAAATAGTAATGAATTGTAAGAAAAAACCTCTATTAAAAAATCCAATCACCCCCTAGTATTTACCCATAGAGACAAACGGATATACACGTTGATGGTCGACGCGTAAAAACGGATTTTGAAGCGTCGATTTTTTTATCATTTTAAATTTAACCAATCGCCCCTTCTTCTGCTCTCTCCCACAATTCTTTCATCACTGGCCCCATCGGTTTACTGGCATCTCTCACAATGAAAATCTCAATATCGCGGTCTTTTATCAATGCAGTTTCAATGCGTGTGAGTTTTTTAGAAGCAAGTTCATCTTTCACTAATCCATAGGGAAGTCCACCCCATCCGAGTCCTTGCATGATCAATTCTTTTTTAAATCCCATATCAGTGACAGTTAAACTTTTTGATCCGGCCAGAACGCCGCTGTTTATTTTTGCAATTCTTCTCGCCGAATCGGCCAGAATAATCTGGTTATGTGAGCGCAAAAAAACATCAGTGACTTTTTCTTCATCTTTAATTAACTGAGTGCTAATCACGGTGATCATTTTCGTCATCGTAATGCTTCTTGAATCAAAAGTGTACTCAACCTGCGGCTTCGGAGTAATGGCAATGTTCACATCTCCATCTATAAGCCTCTCAATCGTCCCAGAGAGCACTTCAAACTTCAAAGTCAGGCGGGTAGCCGGGTGCTTAGAGAAAAAGTCTTTAAGGAACTTTAGAACAAGTGATACCGGACTAACGGCGTCGATACTGACACGGATTTCGCTTTCCACTCCCTTACTCATTTGCTCGGCGAGAGCTTCGAGCTCTCTGAACTCACGAATAAGTAGTTTTGCTTTATCGTAAAAGACTCTTCCATCTGCCGTTAAACTTGGGCGGTATTCATCGCGAGAGAACAAATTGATCTGATACTCTTCTTCAAGTTTTTTGACGGCCATGCTGATTGATGGCTGGCTTTTATGAAGGTAGTCGGCCGCGGCCTTAAAACTTCCCTCTTTTACAATGGCATCAATTGTTAGAAGCTGTTCTAGTGTCATTGGAAGAAATCTCCGTGGATACTTATTAGTTACTTTGAGACCAACATGATCATTTATATTTATTGAATTAATCAATAAATTATAATTTGTTTTTATACAAACCTAAGTTAGGATTTTTGACAAGAATATTTAATCAGATCCTTAGGAGGACGTATGTTAAAACAATTGATTATTGCTTCTGCTCTTTTATCTTCAGTTTCAGCTTTCGCTAAAGTTGAAACGCTTCAGGTAGACCCTGCTGCTTCTAAAATCGTTTACGTTGGTAAAAAGGTAACTGGTCAACATACTGGTGAAGTAAAAATTGCAAACGGAACAATGAACTTTGATGGTGCAGAATTCAAAGGTGCAGACATCACTATCGATATGACAACAATCAATAACACTGACCTTACAGATGCTGAATACAACAAAAAATTTGTAACTCACATGAACAGCGACGATTTCTTTGCTACAGCTAAATTCAAAACAGCTAGACTTGTAACTAAGACTGTTAAAAAAGTTAAAGGTGACGTGTACGCTGTAACTGGTGACCTTACAATTAAAGGGCAAACTCACCCACTTCCATTAAAAGATGGTGAAACTTTCAGCGTTGAAGTGACTAGAGATGGTGCAGTTGCAGTTATTTCTTTCGATAGAACAAAATATGACGTTAAGTACGGATCTGGAAAATTCTTTCAAGGTCTAGGTGACAAAATGATCAATGATGATGTTCAATTGACTGTAACGCTAAAAACTAAAAAATAGGCCGACAAAATGCGCTAGCATTTTGACTGCGAACTTAAGAGTTCGGCCTATCCTATACGGAGAAGACCATGAGTGATATCACGAAACTAATCAGAACAATCCCTAATTATCCTAAAGACGGGATCATGTTTCGCGATATCACTACTCTCCTTAAAGATCCAAAAGGATTTCAAACAACAATTAATATGTTGGTTGAAAAATACAAAAATACTGACATCGACTATATCGCAGGAATTGAGGCCCGCGGGTTTATTTTAGGTGCTGCTCTTGCCTACGCTCTTAACAAAGGATTCATTCCTGTTAGGAAAAAAGGAAAACTGCCAGGTAAAACAATCACTCAAAGTTACGATCTTGAGTACGGTTCAGACACAATTGAAATTCACGAAGACTCGTTTGCTTCAGGATCAAAGATTCTTCTAATCGACGATTTAATTGCAACTGGTGGAACTGCAATCGGTGCTATTACGTTAATTGAAAAAGCTGGTGGGACAATTGTCGAGACTGCTTTTGTCGTTGATCTTCCAGAGTTGGGTGGAGCAAAGAAAATTCAGAACTTGGGCCATAAGGTTTTCTGTCTTTGTTCTTTTGAAGGACACTAATCCTCTCTTCTAAATAGAATACATCTAATAATTGTATAATACTTTCCACATCTATCGAACTATAACCCCTTTAATAAAAAATTATTAGAGGGGCACATATGAAAAAATCACTTATTCTTCTTTCTTTACTACTTTCATTCACAGCGAATGCAAAAAATATGGCGAGAACTGAAAAAGCTGACGACGTCTATAAAGAGCAAGCAGACGGATCAGTTGTTTATGTTGGTAAATGCTCAATCCACCCGGATAAAGTTGGAATCAATTACCTGGATAAAGAAACTCTGGTTGAATATTTTGATTCTGATTATGGAAGACTATCAAGAGAAGAATTCTTAAAAAAGACAGCGGTACTTGAAACTGCACTGACAGACGCTGGTGGACTTCGCACTGGATCTGAAATGCCAATCGGGATTGACGATTTTACGGCAGATAAAATTGAAAGCACAACATTCAAAGGTCTTGATCTATTCCGCTTAAACATTGGTGTTGGTGGTGGAAATGGAATGATCTTAATTTACAATCGCAAAGTTTTAAACGGTAAACCTGTTTATGAACTGATGGCCGAAATGATGGATGGTGATCTTGAGTACTGCGATTCTAAAGTCTGGCTTTCTAAGTAAAAAGTAAAACACACTAGTGGGCCAATTCTTGGGGTAACTGACCCACTAGTGTTTATGAGGTGTACGAAGGGCTTCGTTAACCTCACTATAAATCAGATCGGAAAAAAATGCTTTTCAATGTATTTTTTTTAGAGACCACCAATTTTTTCAAAAACAAATAAATCAATCAGATATCTGCTTTTTCACTCGAGGATATAATTAATTTTATCTTAAATCGCCCTCATTTTCACACTTCAAATTGCCCTCTCTCATCTTTATGACTACCATCTATGCATGGATAAAATATTTCATATCTTGATCGCTGAAGATGAACCCACTATTGCTGGAAAAGTAAAACTCTTAGTTGAAGAGTTAAACTGGAGTCCGGTAGTCGTTCATAATATTCCCGACCTCCTGGAGACTCTGTCTTCAAGTAAAATACAATTTGATATTGTGGTCCTCGATCGCATGATGAGTGGCTCGGATTCGGCCGATTATGTGGCCTCATTGCGTATGCAATACCCTGCTTTAAAGATCATTATTTTATCGGCCATCGATTCTTCTTTGGAAAAAGCAAAACTTATTGACCGTGGTGCTGACGACTATCTCGCTAAACCTTTTGAGACGACGGAGTTCCAGGCAAGACTTAAGGCCTTAGTCAGAAGATCAGGATCTGCCGCTACCAATTTAAATTATGAAGTGGCCAATATTTCACTGGATTTAATTCAACGAAGTGTCTCTGTTGCAGGCACGGTCTTAAATTTAACGGCCAAAGAATTCTTAGTTTTACATGCCCTTTGCTCGAGTATCGGAAAAATCTATAGTAAAAATCAGTTGATTGAATCCATCTGGGGATTCTCGCTGGAAAATGAAACGAATGTGGTTGAGTCGACGGTTAACAGCTTAAGACGTAAGCTTGAACAGGCCGGAGCGAAAGCTCAAATTAAAAATACCCGTTACGTAGGATACTGGATTGAAATCTAGATTTTTTCTCATTCTTCTTTTTTCATTAAGTGCTGTAGGAATTTCTCTTTCTATTTCTTTTTCTTATTACCTCAATGCTTCCAGGCTTGAGCTTTTAGATTTGCAGTTAAGAGACAGTGCCATTACCTTAGTTAACTCTGAACTCTCAGATATTAAGAAAATTAATTTCTCTGAAGCTGAACAATTGATTTCTGAAGAATTAGGAAGTGATCGAATCGGGAAAGTTTTTATTATCAGAAATGATAATGATGAAATTCTTTTTAAATCAGGTAGTGCCTCTTTAATGGATATTGACCCACCGAGATCGCCGCAGACTTATAGTTATGATGTCAAAGATCAAACTGTCCGTATTTTAAATTTAAAACTTCCGAAGCGCCCGGGAAGAACTCTGCAAATTGGGGCCGTTCTTGATCCAAGTCTTTTTGACTGGGGGTTGATGTCTAATAAACTGGTGATCTACTTACTTATTACCATCATCCCTATTTTTATTTTTTCATTGGCGCTGACAAATTATCTTTTAAATCCTCTTAAGCTGATGGCCAATCATTTACAATTGGCAACCCATGATATGCAGGAATTAAAACCTGTTCCCAGTCTTCCGAAAAAACTTTTTAAGTACACAAAAAAATCCATCATGAACAATGATGAATTCTCTACCTTGGTTGAAAACACTAACAATTTGCTCGAGAGAATTAACATCAATTACAAAATGACCAAACCCTGGACTTACCAGCTTGCTCATGAAATCAAGACACCACTTTCTATTTTGAGCTTTGATGTTGAATCGCTATCCGATGAAGACTTAAAAGATAAAACTCTGATTAATTCGATGAAAGATCAAATCGATCGCATCTCCATCATCGTCTCACAGTTTCTTGAATGGGCCAGTGTTGAGAATACTCAGCAAAAAGATAATCTCTTCGCACTTAGAATCGCCCACTCAATTGAGACTCAATGTGAAGGACTGGAGAGGATTTATCCGGGAAGACTGATCTATAAAACTAAAGAAGATTTTATGGTGATCTCTAATCCACAACATCTTCAGCAGCTCATTAATAATCTTTTAACTAATGCGCTAAATTATTCGCCGAGTGATTCAAAAGTTTTGATTGAAACTTTTGACAACATGCTAAGAGTTTCTGACTCAGGCAGCGGAATCCCCGCTGAAGTTATTGAAAGGATCGGCCAGCCTTTTAATTGCGGGCCACAACTTCCACAGTTAAAACACAAACGCTCTGGTTTAGGACTAGCGTGGATTAACACAATTACAAAAATCTATAACTGGAATCTTGATATTCAATCAGGGGCAAATGGCACAGTTATCACTATTAAATTTACAAAAAATTTAACGACTTAATTCGCGTCATTTAAAGATAAGGAAAATTTTATTTTGTAGTTCTACAATTATTTTAGAGCGAATGTTATGCTGTGAACTAATCATGAAAATGGAGTTTTACGATGAAACATGTCCTTCTAGCATCTGCTTTATTACTTTCTTTAAACGTTGCTCAAGCAAAAAAAGTATCACATAAAAAAACAGCTAAAATCTCTAAAGAAGAAGCTCGTGAACTTTGCCTGACAACTAAAGGCGCTGAGCTTTCAAAGAAAGATCTTAAAAAATGTGTATCAAAAGCTATGCGTACTGGAAAAGTTTAAGAGCACTTTTCTAGACCACGCATGTGACTCCTAGGATGATCCCCTTCTTTAGCCTATTGAGAAGGGGATTTTTTTTATCCAAAAAGGTCTAAATTAATCGTTAGAACAAACTGGAAGCTTTGCCACCATTGATTCAATTAACTTATCTTGAGCAGCATGACGGAAGCTCTTGTCTGCAGAATAAGTGTAAACCTGATCCGCCCCTTTCGCTTTCTTTAAATACTTAGCAAAAGTTAGAGTTGTCTTGGCCGTTTTCTTAGCTGACTCAGAAGTAATAATGATTGTTCTGAATCCTAGAGCGTATGGAAGTTCTGGAGTTAATTTTTCAACTTTAACTAAGTCATATCCTTTTGGATTTAAAACTTCTCTTTCCACTCTTTCTGTAAGAACTGGATCAAGGTCAGTTGCTCCACCAGTTACTTGGTAAAGTTGGCAAGTACCAGCGTATGTTGAAAAACTAAGTGTAGAAATTAAAAGTGCAGCGAATATCTTCATGCGAATCTCCTGTTTAGGTCGTGATTGGCCGCAAATTAACATTTAATATTCACTAAGAAAGTGAGGATGAAATAATTTCACAGGATAAGTTATTGAACTCACGCCATGATCAGTTGAAATAACGTAAATCTTATCTTGGATTAGATCCAGTTGATCTTCTTTAAATATTTTTTAACGTGGGCCGCCCCCAAAGCAGGCTCGTGGTGAGGAAGTCTTGATGGTTTTTCCATTGTCACAATATTTCCTTTAGCGATCAGCGCTTCCATAAAGCGCTCCATTCCATCACCGCCAACAACAAGATCGTCGTCACCGCTGATTAAATGAATTTCCTGATTCGTAATTTCGATATTATTTTTTTCGTCCTTAATCCAAGGGAAAACATTGTCTGGTTTTAATTCCGGAGACACTAATTGCTCGCGCACTTTTAAAGTAGATTTATAAAAAGGAGTATCAAATAAATGGACCACACCTTTTGGTGCCATTCCCAGACCGACACCGATAGCGCGTTTTTCATAAAGTTCAAATTCTTTCATGGTGATTGCTTTTAATGAAAGCATCGCCCCTAATGAGTGACCCGCAAGGGCCAGTTTCATATTCGCTGGTTCAAGGAAGTGTTCGTTTAGCGGAAACTCTTCTTTAAAAGCGCTGGTTAGCCCTTTAAAGGCCTCGAAAAATAATTCATGAGCATGAGACTTAAAATATTCGAAGTCGTTCACCTCGGAGTAATTTCCCTGATAGTGCCCGGGGATATCAAATAGCGCGCACGAGACGCCTACTTCACTTAAACGAATGGCCCAATTAATGATTGAACTTTTATCAGCAGTATATCCGTGGGTCATCACAACGAAAGTTGGTTTTACTTCTTCCGTAAGATCCGGAAGGAAATACATGACGTTGGTTTTTTGGTCGGAGTAAGGGAGATAGTCTTTTAAAATCTTCATGCCGGCATTTTACAAAAAAGATGGTGTATTGTCTCTTACTCTAGTGTTTTCAAGTTTAGGAACGATGCCTTTATTTTTTGTGAAATAACTTAGAAAAATTGCTTTAAAAAATCTCCTTTTCATTGGGGGAATGAGACCTTTACGTACATTTAACACAGCTCGTGATATCCTTTGTCCGGAATCTGAAAACATTAAAAAATCAATTTAATTACAATAATATGAAGAGTTTTGTTAAAAATCATTTGACGAAATCACTCAGATCACTTATTTTTTAGACTCCAAAAAATGGTCTTGCCCGGGTAGCTCAGTCGGTAGAGCAAGGGACTGAAAATCCCTGTGTCGGCAGTTCGATTCTGTCCTCGGGCACCACATTTGGTTATAAAAACCTTCTTAGAAATAAGAAGGTTTTTTTTTGCCTTTTTTCCAAAGACATTCCTAATATACCTACATTGCATTCATTTCTTGTAATTATTTTTTACCCTTTAAATAATTACGCAATTCCTGCGAATTTTCTCTGTAACTCTTCTCATCACCAAATTCAGAAAAATTTTTGTAATAATTGTGATGATCAATAATTTTTTGAAGATGCTTTATAGGGCAAAAATATTGTTCAGTCCGCGAAGCAATTTCTCGAATATAAGCAATCAGGCCATTAGCATAAGCACAGTAATTGCAATTTATTTTTTCAAAATAACTAAGATACGGCAAACGACCTCTATCAAAGAAGATATAGTGCACGCGAGAGACTTTTTCAATTTTATACACCGGGAAGCATATAAATTGATAAAAGCTTACCCAAACATCAATAAGTATCAGAAGAAAAAAAAGAGAATAAATGACAGGTAAAACTAAATAGTTTTTCAAAATTTAAACTCGGTAAGAGGACAGTTAATGAATCCATTTAATTAATGGACGCTGTCTCTCAACATAACTCTCGTTATCAGATGGATAACCAACAACGATAGGCAGAACGGGCAAATAGCCCTTAGGAATATCTAATGTCGTTCTTATTTCATTTGTTCGAAGGACAGGCAACGATAACCCAATAGGACAGGTTCCTAACCCCATTCCAATTGCAGCCAGCATAAGATTTTCACCGGCCAAGAAGCAATCGGCCTCTGGACTAGTCTCCTCTTTCATTGAAATATTCTCATCTTCACGTGCACATATAATGATAAGAACTGGAGCATTATAAAATATATTAAATTCTTCATTTTCTAGAAGAGGTTTCAGTTCGCCTATTTTATGTTCATTTTTATCTAATGAATTTAAAAAATGAGCTTTAGATTTTAGAGAAATCTTTTCTAACAATTGTGAATTTGAAACAATTATAAACCCCCAAGGCTGACGATTCATCGAGCTTGGCGCACGAGTTGCGAGCTCAATTAGCATCTTGATAAGTCCTTCTGAAACCATTTTTTTAGTATAAGATCTTACTGAATGTCTTTTTTTTATTACCGTAAATATATCATTAGAATTGTTAATCTCTTTTAAGTCCGTATCGACTTCCATTTGTAGTGACATTCTTGCCTCCAAACGTATAAATATTAAATCAATATAATTATCGACAAGAAAACTATCTTCTTTTTTTATTAGATTTAATTTTTCCGTGATCAGGATTCCCTTTTGCATTATACGAAGATCCTGAATAAGCACTATCAAATGATTTATCAATCAATGAATTCTTCTTCTTTTTATCGGCTTCCGTTTCATCTCTAAAAATTTTTGCTTTAAGTGATCTTAATGGTTTTTTTAGTGTATTTTTCATTTGCTCTCCTTAATTAAAATTGATTCTCATTTCAAATTACCTTGAATCACGACCTTCCCAAATGACAAATGTCAGATTGATAATTATTTTTTATTCGGCATTAGTTATGCATCTCTATAGATGAGACATTTAACCAAATGGAGTATTTATTAAAATCATATCTATACTACTTTTTATTTCACTTGCCTTCGCTGCGGCAATCGAAAAGATTGATCCGATTAAAACTAAAATGCTACTAGACAACAAGCAGGCCATTGTCATCGATGTCCGAGAACCAGAAGAAACATCCTTTGGAATTATCCAAGGGGCATTGCTATTACCAATGTCTGTGATGAATCATAATCGCGCTCTATTCGAAAAAGAGATAAGCGCAATTCCAAAAGATAAAACAATTGTTGTCTATTGTGCTTCAGGAAGAAGGGCCCAGCTCGTTGGTATTGAGGTTGAAAAACTGGGGCATAAAGTTTTAAGTTTGGGGGCATTTAGTTCGTGGGTAGATGCTGGTCTGCCGGTAACAACAAAATAAATCTCAACTGCCTCACTACAGTTAGCACTTAAAGAACTTAAAAAAATGACTTCGATCATATTTATAAATCAATAAATTAATTACTATTTAATGGAGCAAGCGCTGTAGACAACAAAGCGAGACAAGGGAGAAAAGAAAATGAACTATACATTAATTCGTGATTATAAAATTTCTAGCTTCAAAAATTATAACCTAATCGAAACTTATATTTTAAAAAAATCTCACCCTATTTCAATAATTTTTGAAATCATTGGAATTGTTTGGATTACATATTATTTATGGTACCACTTATGGCCATATGCTTTAATTGTATTGCTTCTAACAAAAACACTTTCATTTGTATCCGTTTATAATGTTAACACTGACAATATTGCTCATACTCTTATTGGAAAAATAGCGCTATTGCATCTACATCCTGTAAATTTACTAATCCAATTATTTGGTTTTGGAATATATCTTATAGGCGTATGGAACCACTCGGTAGAAGCTTTATTATTCAGTGTAAGTATCATTTTTCTTGGACATTTATGTGGGTGGAAAAAAGTGAATCCAAATCTATCAACAGAATCCTGACAATTAAATGGAAGAAAACATTATGAATGTAAATATTAATAAATTTTATACTATTCACAATATTTCCACTTCAAACCGTATAATTTTTTCGAGTCTATCAATCGACATATTAGGTTTTTGTATTTTTATATATTACATTTGGGAAAATAAAATATTTTGGGCGATTAGTGCCTGGGTTTTATTTAGAATTCTTTCATTTACGACATCACTAATATTTAATAAAAATAAATTCTCCTTTATTGCTCCCAAAGAAGAAAATCAAGAAATCCTATTTCTGTTATGTAAAACACTTGCTTCTCTCATGTTATATTATGGTGTTTGGCTGCACTCATTTGAAACAATCTTCATTGCAATAAACTTACTTTTACTCACTTACTTAATCAGCTGGGTAAAAATTATCTATTCCGGCCCCTGATCATCTCTAATTGATGCAGAAGTTGGAACAACTACTGCTTTATTTTTTTTACGCAAAATAGTTTTAACTTTCAACTTAGCATCATTCAACTTAACATTAACGGCCAAAGCACATGCCACACCTTTCTTAAACTCTTCATTTTTTTGATAATCTAATTTTAAATTTTTCATTATTCACCTAGTGTTATTATAATTAAATAAAGCTTGCACATTTTTCATGGATAGAGAAATGACAATAATCATAAATTATTAAAATTAAATTAACTTAAGGTGAAGGAGACATTTATATCTTATATAAAATATAACGGAACTAAGCACAACCGGAGAAATAAATGGAAAGTTGTCAAAATTGTCCAGCGCTAAAAAAAAGCATATTTTGTAATCAGCATAATTCGGGGCCAGGTGATTATCCAATACAAAAAAGGCAGCTATATTTAAAAAAAGGACAAAGTCTATTTACTCAGAATGCGACTCTCAATGGAATTTACTGCATTAAAAAAGGAAATATCAAGGTCGTAAAATCTAACAACAATGGCAACGAAACAATTTTAAGAATTGCAAATGCTGGAGATATAATTGGAGAGGACATATTATTGGAGAATAATGAGTTTGATAAAACGGGCATTGCAATTTCAGATGCTGTAGTTTGCTACATTGATAAAAAATCATTTAGCAAACTTATTAACAATAGAAACATCGGTCTGAATCTATTAAAAAAAACGCTCGATGTATTAAAAAAAGCTGAAGAACATATTTGCTCTTGTCATCAAAAGAAAGTTATTGAACGCTTATCTGAGCTTCTGCTAGATTTCAAAAAAAATGTAGGTTCGTATGAGAATGAAAAATGGAAGATAGACTTGAATCTAAACCGGGAAGAACTGGCGATGCTAATAGGGACGGCCCCTGAAACGGCCATACGTGCATTTTCTGAGCTAAAAAAAATGGGAATTATTTCAGGTCAAAAAATAGTCTACATCCTCAAGGAAAAAGAATTAATATCTATGGCAAAAAATAATTAATACATAAATCCTATTTTTTTAAATTAGCATAGAGTCTTATTCCCCAATAATAGCCTGAGCTAATGAGAACAATCAAAAGTGCAGTCACATAGATTATGACTTCAAATTGCATACACATTACAAGACAAATAAGAATACCTAAAAATGATATTAATGGGAATGATCCTATATTAAGGGGAATTAAATAAGGACGTTTTAAATGGGATTTAGTATAACGAAGTACTATCAGCACTATATTGACTGATATGAATGCCACCAAAGTTGCAAATGATGAAAAGCTAACAAGCATTTCAAGATTTTTTAAATACAGAAAACCGCAAGAAATAACCAAGACAAAAAATGAGGCAATATGAGGGATCATATGGGAACTATGAACTTTCCCTAAGAAACGTGGCAAATCCCCTTCGCGTCCCATACTAAAAACCATTCGTGATAAAACTAACATCGTAATTAGAACAGTATTCGCAGTTGAAAATAAGGCGATGCCTGCCATAACTCTACTCAATGAAGGAGCAGCATTGCTAACAGCATCCGCAAGTGGAGAACGGCTCAATACAAGGACTTCAGGCCTTATTAATCTTATGACGGCAAAACTCACGGCCAAATAAAGTACAGTCGTTATACCAAGGCTAAAAAAAATGGCCTTGGGAATATCTCTGCTTGGATCCCGGGCCTCTTCAGAGAGATTAACAATTTCTTCAAATCCCAGATAGATAAAAAAGATGAGTGATGTTGCAATTAAAGTACCTTTGTGGATATTAAATATTGGTTTGGAGACAGGGCCATTCAAATTAAAACCAACCCAAATAATTAATAAAATTCCTATTAATTCAATAAAGGTAAAAAGTATATTAACCCGATTGGATTGTTCAATTCCATAATTATTAATCAAAGTACAAATTAGCATCAGGCCAATTGCAACCAAATAGATAGGGACATTAATAAAAAATTGCAAATATCCAGCAAATGCAAGTGCAACTGTTGATGAAATAGCTGCGCCTCCAAAAAATAACATCATGGCCATGATAAAACTCAAATAAGGAATTTTTGGAAAAGCATTACGAATATAGATATACTCTGCGCCGGCCGACGGATACATAGTTGATAATTCACAATAGGAAAAAGCAGTACAAACTGCAGCGAAGCCTGCCAGGATAAAACTAATCCACAATGTCCCGCCCGCATGGCCATAAGCTATACCCGTAACAGAATAAATTCCTGCTCCAATAATAGTCCCTATACCAAAAATGCTTAAGCTAAAGACGTTCAAACTTTTTTTAAATGTAGTCTGATTTATAAAGACTCCATACTTAGAAAACGCCCTTTTTTATCATTTGAAAGAATGACAAAACAAAGGCCAGGACTGCCAAAGGCAATACTGGCCCATTAAAAACTTACTAATGCTTAATCGCAATTTTCTTATGGTTCTTCTTTGCCAACTCACTTTTATTCATTTCAATATGCAAAACTCCATTTTTTAATTCGGCCTTTACACTATCCATATCAACATCACTTGCTAGATAAATATCTCGACTAAAAGATTCGTGACTACGCTCGACGCAGACATACCCTTTATTCTCATCCTTGGTTTCAGTATCTACTTTTCCACTAATCGTTAGAATATTATTACGGACATCTAGATTGATATCTTTATCACTCATACCAGGAACATCTGCATCTATTAAATATTTGTTTTCGTCCTCTTTGATATCTATTGTGGGATAAACACTCGAGGAGAAATTTAAAGGTGATGAAAACTCCCCCAAATCAAAAAAGTTGTTCATCAAAGAATTCATTTCTCTTTGTAAAGTACTCAAATCCGAACCGAATCTGGGATTATAAGTCACTGGTGCTTTGTTTCTGTGCTTAAACGGCGTTAAATGCATAGGTCCTCCTTGATACCAAACTCTTATTATTAATTGTTTGGATAATGATTTATAAATATGCCCTGATAAACAGGTTTATCTTTTATCTTTAAGTCCTCTCACAATGATCATATCTCAATCCAAGAAAACATTAATCCCAACTGCAAACCTGCAGTTGCCATAACAAATATCTTAGATATTTTATTTTCAATATAACAATTGTCATATTTCAGAAAAATATTTTATATATATTGGAGGGATCTAAAAAAGATTTATCAAATAAGACTGAATATGAATTATATGCACTACATAGGATTATATAGAACTATTCTGAAACTAACTTTCTCAACCACTTCACTAACAATTTACTTTATGACTTAAGTTATATCACTTGCTGTCTGCTTCGGAAGCCTTACTGTAAAGATTGTACCATTTTCGTGGGTACTCGTAACGACAACATCTCCATGATGTGATTCTGCCATTCCTTTAACAATTGTAAGCCCAATCCCCCAGCCTTTCTTATGACTTTTTTGCGCTGAAAAAGTTCTTTGAAGATAATTAAATAAGTTAGACGCCTCATCTTTTTTTATAATCTCCCCCCAATTCTGAACCTGAATCTTCAATTCCTTTGCATCAGTGATAATAGCAACTTTTATTTTTCGGTTATCGCCATACTTAATTGCATTGATGCATAAATTTTCTATAATTCTCTTAATTCCTGATGATGACCAGACACCAACTCCATCTCCATGAATATATAACTCGAATCGTTCCCCATATACTGCAACGAGTTCGTCGATTGTTTTTTTTGCAATATCGTTGGCATCACATAACTCCATCTGAACATCTATTTTTTGCCCGGCCCTAATTTTGGTTGCATTCAGAAGATCAATAATCATCTCATCCGTTCGATTCAGATTATTTATAATCATTGAAGCAAATTTTTTTACTGATTCGCGATTATCCATATTTCTTAAAATCATTTGTGCTGATAGTTTTGCAGCAGTCAGAGGAGTCCGCATATCATGAGTGAGAGATGATACAAATCGCTCACTCGTTTCTTGATTTATTTTAGTTTCAAGAATTTCTTGAATATTTTTTATATTCTCGTCTTCTAATCTCTTTTTTTCAGTTATATCGTAACGGATTGACAAAAATTCACGAGGTCTCCCGCTCTCATCTAAAATTGGAACGATCGTTGTAAAGACCCAGTAATAACTGCCATCCTTCGCCTTGTTTTTAATTTCACCCTTCCAAATTTTCCCCAACCTAATGGTCTTCCATAAATCGACGAAAAACTCTTTTGAGTGATATCCTGAATTAATAATATTATGTTGTCTGCCAATTAGCTCCTCTCTGCGATATCCTGATATTTCACAAAACTTATCGTTAACATAATTAATTTCTCCAGATAGATCAGCAAAAGCAACTATCGAAGATTCGTCTATAGCATGCAAGAGATCCTTCGCTTTTTTTTCTGAATCCTCTACAACAAAACTTAATTTTGGAGATACCAAACTAGAAGTTTCGAAATTGGCATTACTCATAAATCCTCCAACACATAATTGAACCAATCATATACACGTTATAAAGATGTAATAAATATCATAGTTTTAAATTGAGGTTAGATTATATGCTGAGTAATACTTATAAAACAAAAAATGAATTATCTAATATAAATCATGTTCTTTCATAACCATATCGTGACAAAATCCCAATGTTGTAATTTTAAATGAGCAATCGTTTAAATTTTAATATTCCCAATAGGGTAATAATGAAAAACGCTACAAAAGAAAAAAAGCACAGATTAATTCTTATGAGTCTAAATTTTTTTCTCGCAGAAATCTTTATACTCATCAAGAGTCCTGTTTTCGCATTACTTACAATATTAGGTAACGTAATGATAGGTACTTTCAGTCTGGCATTTTATTTTTTTGAATTAAATCACAATGTTAAAATTCATAGTTATTTGGATGCTCTATGGTGGGGAATGGCAACAGCAACCACAACCGGATATGGGGACATTACTCCAGTTACAATTCAAGGAAAAGTTCTCGGCATCATTCTAATGCTTACAGGCATGGCATTGTTTGCAATGTTTACTGCTTTATTTGCAAAAACAATTCTAAATAGCTCCACTTATTATCGTCACGAAGACTAGAAACACTGAATTTAATATATTATTAAGATGATTAAAATCAGTGATCGAGTTTGATATTTGAAATAATATAAAATCAGGAGAACAGCATGAGACTTATTTTTATTCCGACTATATTGCTACTCATCCTCACTACGGGGTGTGCTGAAAACAGTATAGCTAAAAAAAAGGTTGTGGCCGAAATACAAAATGTCCCAACTCAATACCATGAAGAAGTTGTTATTACTCCGAGAGAATTGATACTAAGCTCTGCTGAACTAACTCCAACTCAAAAAGAAAAACTTTTAATAATAGAAGAAAACAATAGGGATAAATACACTCGAATCACAGATGAAATTGAAAAAACTAAAATTGTTATGATTCAAACAATATTAAAACCAAAGATGGATCAAAAAGAATATCAAATTTTAAAAAAGAGATTGTTAAAACTTGATCAAGATAGAATAGATAATGGTTTTGCCTCAATTGCTAAGGCAAGAGATGTAATCGCTCCAATGGAGAAATTACAAAAAACTCAATTTGATGATATCTTTTTTCATAACATGGTAAAAGGTATGTAACTTTTAAGGAGATTTTATGACTTACAAAACAATTTGGATAGATCATCAACAGGCCTATATTTACGAATTTTCATCGCAACATAAAGTGTTTGAAAAATATTTCACAAAAAAAGCAGATACGAAGAAAATTGAGTCTCCAAGAAAGTTTACACATGGAAAAGAGCATCAGAAAATGTTTTATCATGCTATCGCAAACGAACTAGGCAACCCAGATCACGTTCTCATTCTCGGACCAGGAACGGCCAAAGATGAATTTAAACATCATTGTGAATCACATAATCATGAGAAATTGGCACATAAGATAGTTTCAACAATACCAATGAGATCTCATCCTCGAAGATCCGAAATATTAAAATTTTCTAAAGATTACTTTGATAAGTATTTCCATTTGTCTTAAGAAGAAAAAATTATGGATTTTAATATTAAATACGTAGTCATTACAGGTGGTCCTGGAGCAGGAAAAACAGCAGTCCTCGAAATGATCAAAAAAATGAATCTGCTGAATACTACAATTTTACCAGAAGCTGCGTCTATTTTGTTCACTGGTGGATTTTGGAGACTTCCAAGTAAATCTGGTCGGGCCTCAGCTCAAAGGGCCATTTTTAATGTACAAAATGAAATGGAAACTCTAGTCAAAGAAGAGAATAAATGGAATTTTGCTCTCTGTGATCGTGGAACTCTAGATGGTCTTGCCTATTGGCCCTATGATGAAGACCTCTTCTGGAAAATGAATCACACAAGCTTATCAAAAGAACTATCCAAATATGCTGCTATTATTCATTTACGGACACCAACTGAAACTCAAGGGTATAATAACATCAATCCACTTCGAATTGAAAATGCTTTAACAGCTAGAGAAATTGATAATAAGATCGCTGATATCTGGAAAGATCATCCGATGTATGTGGACATTGAAAGTTATGATAATTTTCTAACCAAGACACAAATAGCAATTGATCTCGTAAATAAGATTATGAGTTAATTGGTTATTAATAAAGTTTTACTTTCTCATTTCCTGCAATGTAGACATTTGTATATTTTTTTTCTTTAAGAAGCTTCATTAAAATCTCCTTTGATTTTTCCTCTCCATGGTTCAAGTATATTGCCGTTTCTTTCTTCAAGTCTTTTAACCAATACAAAAGTTCTTCTTGATCTGCATGAGATGAAAATGCATCTGAGGTCATAACCTCCCCATGCCAATGGATCTTAACCCCTTCTTCGCTAAAAATAATCCTCTTACCTTCCGCTAGAAGTCTGCCCGCTGTACCTGCTCCTTGATATCCAGGCAAAAAAAGTATTGCATTACTATCACGTTGCCAATTCTCCAAATGCCTCCATATTCTTCCTCCTGAGACCATTCCACTTGAACTAATAATGACGAGTGGCCCATCTATTTTCTGCAAAGAAACCCACTCTCTTTCATTGTCTATGACTTCAATTTCACTGAGAGCATTATTTAAGACCAGTGGCATTCGAGTTGAGTCAGCAAATTCTCTATAAACTTTATTCGCACTAACCATCATTGGACTATCAATAACGACTCTTATTTTCTCTTCAGGATATTTAGTAAAATACTCCGAAATCATTGCGATAAGAAGTTGACCTCTCGCAACTGCAAAACTTGCAATAATACCTACCCTTGCCCCCTCTTTAACTAACTTTAAAAAACGCCCTAACTCTTGCTCGATATCCCCACTTCTATTCTTACCACCATAAGTAGACTCAATAACAACCATGTCGGCTTCAGGGCAAAAAGAAGGCTCCTTTATAATAGGATCATCAAATCGACCCAAGTCTCCAGAAAACACAATTGTTTTTTTACCTTTAATCACAACTGAAGCTGCTCCAAGTATATGCCCAGCAGGAATCAGTTCAATTTGAAGTCCTAATACTTCAAATGCCTCATTATATTTTTTTATTTTAAAAAAGGAGCTGGCCTTAACTGCATCTTCCAAATCATACATTGAATGTAATGGATTATTTTCATGCCCAATAAGTTTTGCACTATCAAGCATTATAATTTGTGCCAGCTTCATGGTAGGCTTAGTCGAATATATACTTCCTCGAAACCCTTCTTTAATTAACCTTGGTATAAATCCGGAATGGTCAAGGTGAGCATGTGTTAATATGATTGCATCTATATCTTTACTGTTAAAATGAAGTGGTGAAATATTTTTCTTAATATTTTCCTCTTCTCCTTGAAACATGCCACAATCAATTAACAGCTTCCCTTCCGGAACACTCAATAGTGTCATAGAGCCTGTCACTCCTTCAATTGCACCTAAAAATTCTATTTCCATATAATTCATTCCATTAATTTATTGATATCTGTATATAAATTTCTAATTTCTTCATCGCTCATTCCTATCTTCTTAAGAATTGCTCTTTTATCTAAAAGATCTGAGCACAAAATTAATTTTTCTCTAATAAGCTCCTGACAATATATTTTTTTTAATCTTTTTAAAGACGTAATCGGATATAGTTTATGCTTTTTGATTTTATCAAGAAATGATTCATCTTCAGGTGCATTGACCCCTAAAAGTTTTAAACCAATTCCATTAGAATAAATCAGAGCATCTCCTGTAAAAGATGTATTCGTGGCAACATAAAACTCTCTTAAGTATTTACCATCTGGCCCCTTTTTCAAGTCATCCCATCTGGATTTTACATAGAGAACTATTTTTATATCATTCTTAGTTCGAACCATATTATGAAATTTGCATTCAACACAAACCATATAATTATTTTTTACAGCGACGACATCAACTTCATGCTTAACAAACTGTCCCTGTAAAGTTGTTCCAACATATGTTTTATAACCGATACACTCAAAATATCTCGCTACAAATAATTCAAATATAAATCCAGTTGGACCAAGCTCTAAAATTGCTTTTTTTAAAGAATAATGAACGGCCGCAATGACCGATGTTTTCTTAATAAGTTTAAATGTTTCATTATAAATATCTTTAGTTCTTATCCCTGGGTGTATTTTATCTGCGACGGCCTTGGAAATTTGATTACAATACATTGAATCAAGACCTGTTCTCCTAAGCGATTTGTTAAATTTTCTCATTGAAAAACGCTCAATATCACCGTTTGACTTGATAACATTAGAGCTTTGCATTTTTTTTATTTTCATTCTATTGATCCATTTCTTTTAATCCCAGTTAACTATATGCCTAACTTATTCTTAAAAACATGGGCCATATCAGCACTAAAAAACCTTCTTGAGGTAAAATTAATTTATATGATGATAAAGATCATGCAAGTCTCGTTTCTAGTACGCTAGGATTTATTTGGGTTACATTAATGTCAGTGGAGATAATATGCTTGATAGTTTAAATTTTGGTCTATCTGAGTCGGCAAAAATTAAACTCAATCTTCCCGAGGCCATGCTAGTCGAATACTCTCTACAGCAAGATTCTGAAAATAAATTAAGCAAAGATGGCGCTTTAGTAATAAAGACCGGAAATTTTACCGGTAGAGCGGCCAATGACAAATATGTTGTCCTTGAACCCTATTCTGAAAAAGTCATAGACTGGAAAAATAACATTCGTAAGATGACAAATGAAGATTTTAATTCTATCAAACTTGAAATGCTTGAAAAATTTAATCAGGGAATCCGTTTAACCTTTGTAACAACTAAAAGTGCATCTGCTGATCCAGCTTATGCGCTAGAAGTAATCCTAATTACCCCATCAGCTGCACATGCTCTTTTTTGCACTAATATCTTTAGAAATGAGCAATTTGACTACCCTCTAGGGAGTTTTACAATTTACCATGACCCCGATTTTCTAGTAGATAATACTAAATACCCAGTAAGATCCACAACGGTTATAGCTATCAATTTTTCCACAAAAGAAATTATCATAGCTGGTACTGGCTATGCTGGAGAAATTAAAAAATCAATATTCTCTGTATTAAACACTTTATTGCCTGAACTTAATGTCCTTCCCATGCATACTGGTGCAAACCAGACATATGACGGAGAAACCTCTTTATTTTTTGGATTGTCAGGGACTGGCAAAACGACTCTCTCCACAGATATTGGACTTAACATCATTGGCGACGATGAGCATGGTCTATCAGAGTCAGGAATTTTTAATTTCGAAGGTGGCTGTTATGCTAAAACTTATGGCCTGAATTTAGAAAATGAGCCCGAGATTTTTAAAGCTTCTAATCGATTTAAAACTTTACTTGAAAATGTAGTCCTGGACGAATTAACTAGAAAACCATTATTCAAAGATAAAAGCATAACTGAAAATGGCAGGTCTACATACTCTCTTAAAGCTCTTGAAAATTGCTCGATAGATTCCAGAGGCCCCTTACCGTCTAATATTTTTTTTCTTAGTGCAGATGCCCTTGGTGTTTTACCCGCTATCAGCTTACTAACTTCAGAACAGGCAATTTTTTATTTTCTGACTGGTTACACGGCCAAACTAGCTGGAACAGAGATCGGACTTAAAGAAATTGAAGTTGCGTTTTCACATTGTTTTGGTGCTCCTTTTATGATGAGACGAGCACAGGAATATGCTGACTTATTAAAAATATTCTTAGAAAAAAATCCCATTAAAGTCTGGTTAGTCAACACTGGCTGGTATGGGGGCCCTTATGGAAAAGGTACGCGCTACCCACTTGAGCTGACTAGAAACTGTATTCGATCAATCCAAAAAGGCGTTAAGGATAATAATTTTCAGCTGAATGAAATATTTAATCTCCAAACTCCAATAGAACTCGACAACGTAGACCCTGTATACCTAAGCGCTGAACAACTATGGAGTGATAAATTTGAGTACAACAAAGCTGCTTTATCCCTAAAACACAAATTTGAAGAAAACTATAAAAAGTTTTCAATTTGATTTAAATGATTATGAAATGAAAAATCAAAGCAACGATCTTCCATTTGATTTAAAATCAGCGAAAGATTTTCTTTCTAAAGGCGGATTAACGACTTCTGAAGTGTTGGCACTTAAAAAAATTCACGGTAAAAATGAACTCCGCTCTCAAAAACCCAAAAGAATTTACAACTATCTTTTAGAACTCTTCAAAGACCCCATGGTCTATCTGCTGTTCATTTGTGGTTGTATATACTTTTTTCTGGGTGATCACAGTGAAGCGGCCATGCTTTTGGCTTTCTTTTTTTTAATTATCATAATTACGATCTTCCAAGAGAAAAAAACAGGAAATGCGATTGAGGCCCTGAAATCAATTTCAAATCCCAGAGCTTTGACATTAAGAGATGGTCAACAAAAGCGCATTGCGGGTACCGATATCGTCCCAGGTGATATCGTCTATTTAAATGAAGGCGATTATATCCCAGCTGATTCTCACCTCATTAGCTCTATCAATGTTGAAGTTGACGAATCAATCCTTACCGGGGAATCAGTTCCTGTAAAAAAAGAAGTTGCCGAAGAATTATTATCAGGTACAACGATTGTAAATGGGCATGCAATTGCGATTGTTCATTCAATTGGTCAAAATACCTTCCTGGGAAGAATTGGCAAAATTATTGACAAAGATGAATCTAACCATTCCAGATTGGAGATAGAAACCAGTCTACTGGTTAAAAAGCTCTCTTTTATAGCTTTAGGACTCTGTGCACTTGTTATTATAATTTACTCATTAAGTAATCATGACTGGATAAAAGGGCCACTCCTGGGCATCTCACTTGCGATGGCGATACTTCCTAATGAATTACCTGCAGTCCTAACCATTTACTTTGCTATGGCCGCATGGAGGCTTTCAAAATATAAAGTTTTAACAAGAAAAATCTCATCCATTGAAAACCTTGGCTCAATCAATGTCCTGTGTGTAGATAAAACTGGTACACTGACAATGAATAAAATGGCCATACAAAAAATATACTCAAATGATCAAACTATAGACCTATCCGAACATCTTGAAACTCAATTGCCAGAAATCTTCCATGAAGTTTTAGAGTATGGAATACTTGCCAGTCGCAAAGACCCCTTCGATCCGATGGAAATTGCTTTTTCATCTACTGGTAATAAATATTTAAAAGACACTGAACATTTACACCATGACTGGGATCTTGAAAAAGAATACCCCCTAACAACCCAACTGCTTTCCGTCACTCATGCGTGGAAGGGGAAAGATAGCAATGGATTTGTTATTGGAGTCAAAGGTTCTCCTGAGGCAATAATCGATTTATGCCATATGAATGAAGGAGACAAAAATAAAATACAAAAACTCTCCGACGATATGGCCTCAAATGGTTTAAGAATTTTGGGGGTGGCAAAATCCTATACACCTGATAAAAAACTTCCAGCGATTCAACATGATTTTGAATTTAAATTTCTAGGACTAGTAGGTATTGCAGACCCTATAAGGCCAGGTATCAAAGAATCAATTGCAGAATGCAAAAATGCCGGGATAAGAGTCGTCATGCTCACTGGAGACCATCCAGTGACCGCTAAGAGCATTGCCAGACAAATTGGTCTTCATGACCCGGATAACGTTATAACAGGTGTCCAGCTGGATAAAATCCCAGACACTGAGCTATGTGAACTAATAAAAAATGTTTCTGTCTTTTCCAGAATCATGCCAGAGCAAAAGTTAAGATTAGTGGAGATATTTAAAAAGAATAAAGATATCGTTGCGATGACTGGTGACGGAGTGAACGATGCACCAGCACTTCGTAGTGCGCACATTGGAATTGCGATGGGTGAAAAAGGGACCGACGTGGCCCGGGAAGCCTCTGATATCGTATTACTTAATGATGATTTTTCTTCAATTGTTGAATCAATAAAATGCGGACGAAAAGTTTATCTAAATATAAAAAATGCTCTTATTTATCTTTTTTCAATACATATACCAATTGCAGGAATGTCTGTACTCCCCGTCATTTTTAATCTCCCCCTTGTCTTACTTCCAGCCCATATTGCATTTCTACATTTAATCATTGAGCCCGCCTCTTCAATTGCATTTGAAGGCGATGATCCTCCATTCGATATAATGAAACAGGCCCCAAGACCTTCTGATGAAATTTTATTTAATTTCGATTTATGGTATGCAAGTTTTATGAAAGGAACGATTTTATTTCTATCACTCGCGGTTGTTTATTTAATTTCATTATGGAGGCATCAAGGCGAAGCCGATGCAAGAACTTTAGTTATGACAACACTGATACTATCTAATACATTCTTAATCTTTTTAAATAGAGGACCTAATGTTTCTATCTTGAATAATTTGACAAAAAAACCAAACAAAATTGTCATCTGGATAATTATCACTTCGCTCTTACTGCTTATTGCTGCCCTTTATATTCCTTCGGCAAGAACCCTGCTCAGTTTCTCATTTATGCACCCAATAGATATTGCCATCTGTATATTAGCAACACTTGTCTCTGTTGGAATCAGTGAACTGAGCATATTTATCTTTGCAAGAAAAAAGTTAGTCAACCAATGATTACTTCTTACCTAATTTTTCCAGTTCTCTTTTAAATTTTGAATCTGAAAGATACTCATCTGCAAGAAGATCACCTAACTTCTTTCCTGCGATAATATCACTTGGATGATGGACTCCACCGATCACTCTGTTAAGTGCGGCCTGATCACCAAGCTCTTGAAAAACATCTGCTCTTTCTGGATAAATAACCGCAAGCAGTCTTGCATACAATCTCGCCAGAGTTGTATGTCCACTTGGATAAGATGTACTTTTTTCTAATTCGATACAAGGCTTAATTTCGGGATGAGAAAGATAAGGTCTTGGTCTTTTAAATTCTCTTTTCGTAAAATAGATCTCTACTCCAGATTTAATTGTAACTAGCCTCAATTTCTTTTTTACTTTTTTAATTTCAGCATCACTTAAAGATCCACCAAACAAAGTTTCTAAGTTTGCTGATGCCTGAAGATCAGCGGCATCACAATCGGCCTGTGTCCTGTGCTCTTGAAAATAAAGCATCTGCTCAATCTCTTCTTTTGCTTCCACAGACCCTTTGGCCGGGTATGGCCCAATAGCATCCCCCGCATCCAGGAAATCATACTGAGCATAAGCAGTATTAAATAGACTCAAAAAAATCATCAAACTAACTAGTTTCATCATCACTCCTTCCATGGATTGTTATTATAAAAATAACATAGTTCTGAATGGATATTTGGATCATGCGGAACTTCTGACAATCTCTTTGCAGAAACATTAGAAAAGCTAAGACTTAGCTAATACAGGAGGAGTTTAGATGGGTTTCATAGGGGAAAATTTTGCAGGGTCATTACAATTTTGCAATAAGCTGGAATTCCCATTGTCAGGTCAGACGATTCTCACTAAGTTAGGCGCATTAACCTAGGGAGAAAATATGAAACAATATTTCGCATCTTTTTTAACATTGATCATTGTGAGCTCATCGCTATCAGCACAGACGGTATCAACCGGAGATCACTTCAAAAAAGTTGTCTGGGTTGTTTTTGAAAATATGGATTATGAAAAGGCACTGGCACAAGCTGACTTCAGCGCACTCACTAAAAACTCTGTGCTACTAACAAATCTAACTGCAGAAGCGCATCCTTCACAAGGTAACTACATTGCAATGATTGCAGGATCTAAACTCAATGTTACCAACGATAGTGTTGTTAACCTGCAAGACACTCACGTTGGTGACCTGCTGGAAAAAGCGCATATGAAATGGAAAGTTTATGCTGAAAATTATCCTGGTAAATGTTTTATCGGAAAATCTTCAGGACCGTATGCTCGCAGGCACGTGCCTTTCATGAGCTTTCTTGATGTCACACAAGACTCCGCTAGATGTTTGAATATCGAAGATGAAACAAATTTCTTTTCTGACTATAATAGTGGAGGCCTGCCAGAGTTTTCGATGTACATACCTAATGTGAAGAATGACGGTCATGACACTGGCGTAGATTTCGCTGGTAAATGGTTAAATAAAACATTTGGCTCGCTTATCTCAAATCCAAGTAAACTAGGTGACGTCCTTTTCATTATTACGTTTGATGAAAGTGGAGGCACTTCAAAGACTAATCAGGTTTACACTGTTCTTGTAGGGGCAAAAATAAAGGCCGGAACACAAAATACCCAGCCCATGAATCATACGGCCTTGTTAAAAATGATTGAAGATGAGTTTGGTATTGGCAATCTTGGAAGAGAAGATGCAAAAGCACCAGTGATTGAAGGCATTTGGAAATAAGATTTTTAAGGTGTCTGTGGTGGAGTCGGCTTCCAGCTCGCTTTCTGACAATCTTCGGCCGTGACCTGCTCTGGAGATAAAGAATTCCCCCAATCGTGGTCAAAGACTTGAGAAATCTTTTTAGAATTTTCAAAGTCCGTTGTAATAATCCCGAGCTCTCTTGCTTTCATTAATGAGTTGAAAGAAAAATTTTCAGAACCTATAAAGAAAGATTCATTATCTACTAAGATCATTTTGGCGTGAATATAGGGATGATCAGCATCAGGTGCCGCTTGAGACACTTTATTTTCAATGTTGTTGTCTTGAAGCTGCTTAATGAAAGGTCTATTTCTCATTGCGTTTCCAACAATACATCCCGGAGTGAGAACTTTAATAGTGATGCCTGCTTTAGACTGGTCAATTAAGGCCTTAAGAATTTCAGTGCTGCCTAAATTTTCTACCATCACTTTAATATCAACTTTAGCAGACGAGATTAATGTGACTAGCTTAGGAAGTGAGTTGATAGGACTCCATACCAGCCTTTCCTGACTGAGTTCCGGCGTCACTCCACCTTCTGTATCTGCATTTTCCCAATCGGCCTGAAAAACAGCATTCACTTCCTGGATGACATTTTTATCATGAGTAATCAGACCAAAATCTCTGGTTGTCGCCAGAGTGGTCACCAGATTGATCGTAGAAATTAAAACGGTTTTATTATCGACCACAAAACTCTTTTGGTGAGTGATGGAAAAAAACTTTGAACTGGGTTTTACCTGAATATTATTTTGAATTAAATTATTAACGATTTTTTTTGCAGTCGATGAACCAGTAAGAACCCCATTGTCTAAAATCACTCTGATGTGAACTCCAGTATTAGCAGATTCAATAAGAGCACTGACCACTGACCTGTTTGATAAATGGTAATTGGATAAATCAATCGTATGTCTGGCAGATTTAATCGCTTCAATGATCGGGCGGTCGAGTTCTTCTGGAATGACAATTAACTGGTCGCCGCTTTTCTCTTCGACATCATCTTGATCCATAACCTGCTTATTAGTGACTGAACCAATAAGATTAACAGGTTTGGTGCATCCACTGATGGCAAGAAGAGTGACAATGAAAAAGATCGCGAACTTTGGATTAAATTTCATTCAAGAGGCCCTTTTAAATTATAGGAAATTTAAACCATATAATTTTATAAAAGGCCTAAGAAACTATGAGATGTAAGACAATCTGATTTTTTTGATGAAAATTTGGAAATTAGCAGCACTTCTAAAATAATATTTTTATTATCTATTTAAAGGCCTCGTAAAATTGAGATCAAAACAATAACTTACCTTGAATATCCGATCTTTTTGATCCAGGGAAGTTTTTTTCAACCATTGTGATTTATGAGTCAATTGATATCCTTTATGAAGTTGATCAAACCAAAAAAGGGGCCCGCGATTATGCTTCACAAAAGACAATTAATTTTTTCACTCATCCTGCTCGCGATCACGACAGCTTGCTCTACGGGGCCTAGTAATACCAGTGTTAATGCTCCACAAGTTGATACCTCAACAGTCCGTACGGTTGCCAGTTCAAACGCTGGTATCGAGTACCCTGCTGCTGCGACTTTTGATTTAAGAACCAATCTTGGTAAAACTTATACCAGCTTTTTAAAAGCTAAAATTAAACCCACTCTTGATAAACTAAGTGACTCATCAAATGGTGGCGGCGGCGGCTTTGATAATATCGGGGCAAATGCTTTCCTAACACAATCTGAACATCTGGATCTCAAAACTCTTCGCAGCTATAAAGGAGCGAAATGGAATCGCACGAAAAAAGCTTATGAAGGTGGATTGGAAAATCATGAAATCGAAAAAGTTTACAACACTCTAAAAAAGATCAAGCCTCGCTCGACTGTCGACTCGCTGACTTATTTTCAACGTGAAGATAAAACATGGTACACAAAAAACGATATGTCCCTGGCGCTTAAAGAAGCAAAAATCAACGCTGCTCCATTTGACCTGGCCACACTCTACGCTCTTACTGGCGGGATTGGTGTAAAGGTTAAGCTTGATGATAACAACTACAACTACCACGTACTTTATAAAACAGGTAAAACGAAGCCTCATGAAGAAGTTATGAGCGGAAGAAGTTTTGCTTCCTCTCCTGCTCATGGTGCGGCCGATGCAACGGACCCGGAATACTTAAGAGACCTAAGAAAATATCTGCTTGCAACAAAAGACTTAAAGCCATTCTACCGCGCGATTATTCTGGCACTGGCCAACAGCGACACTTCTGGATGGGCGCAAGTTTCAGATTTTGGACAATCAGTTCTTTCGGATTTCTTCACGGTCTATACAGCTGAAGCTGACCGTCACTTGATGGTTAATCTTCAACAAGGAAATCACCCTTGGGAAATTGACCTTGCTGCTGTGACTTTCATTTCTGCGGTTAGTGCAAAAACCAGCAAAGTTGTGACTGGTGGAGTTCAAATCGAAAGTGACTTGAATGGATGGTTTGCTCCGAGCCCTAACAATAAACCAGATGGGCCACAAAGAAGTGGAATTGGTATCACACGCAAAGACCGCCAAAAATTACAAAGAGCAATCCACACTTATGAAATGGGAACTCCTGATGGAAAACGCTTAATCGCAGATATTCAGGCCATCGTTGGAACGAGAAATAAAAATGATGTTATTCAAGATGTATTTGAATACCTAAGCAGCAACTCTACTCCTGAAACGATGGGCGCAAAGGCCAACACACTTGCAGATTTAATGGCCCGCTTTGTTGAAGCTTCTCACAATGACGCAGAAGAAATTTTAAAGCTTATCCCCGTTCAATAATTAAATTGGCCGCATCCAAATGTTAGGATGCGGTTAATTTTTCTTTCCAACTCTCACATCTCATTTTTATATTTGACTCATCTAAAAGATGTATGTTCTCCTTGTCCTACAATAATTAAGGAGTCACGGATATGATACCTTTGAGAACATGCATCGTTCTGATACTTATGTTTTTTATTTCTGGCATTGAAGCTAAGGAAACAAAAACCACTTTTACCATTACTAGTTTCAATATTAAATTTTACGCTTATCACGAAGATGAAAGGCGCGATCCATACCTTCAAGACTTCTTAAAAAAATCTATTCCTGCTTCAGACCTGATTGTGTTTGAAGAAATTGTTAACACTTCAAAAATTAAAAATATCCTTCCCGCAAACTGGGAATGCTTAAGTTACGAAGCTCCTTATGAAGGCCACCAGCACGTTGTAATTTGCCACTCTGACAGATTTAAATTTGTAAGAGAGCCAAGTGATGATAACGACATTATTGATGAAGTAGCGGGCGCTAAAGGAAGTCTCAGACCGGCAGTGACGGCAATCGTGACTGACAAAGAAGGAAAAGCATTATTCAGACTTGTAGGAGTGCACTTAAAAGCATCTCCAGAGTACAGTAAAACGAGACTTGATCAGGCCGCAATCATTGCTGATTACTTAAAGAAAGTTCACTCTAATCTTCCTGTGGTTATCGCCGGTGACTTTAATACGTATTTTAGTCCTTTAAATAAAGAAACTGAAAACGATAAAGACCTTATCCTGAAGGCCTTCAATCAAGGTCAATTGAATGTTAAATTATTAAGTAACGACCTCTTCACTTTCAGAAGCAGCTACGGACAAGGTCAGTTTGATCACTTCTTCGTTAGTGATTCGATGAAAGCGACGAAGCCTGTAAAGATTTTTGAAATGTGTAATGCTGAAAGTACAACAGGTGAAGGGCTACTAAATCTTGCTTACTACAATGAACATATCTCTGATCATTGCCCGGTTAGCGCAGAAATTACTCTTTAAAATAAAAAGGCCCTCTTATTTCTAAGAGGGCCAAAACCGTTTAGTTATAATTAAATGGATGGAAATATCTTTTAAGCACTTTATATTTTTGGTCATCCGTATACATATAAAGTGAAGTCCTGAAATAAAGTCTTGAGCTCTTTTTTACTGAAGTGGATGTCATTAAGTTTGTAGCGGCCACATAAGTTTCGCCTTCGTCAAAAGACCATGTTTTATCTAGCGTTTTTAAGTCGGCAAAAATGAATGTGCCGTTTGAAACTCCCCAGACATCATATAACTTATGATCTTCATCACTCATCTCAAAGTATTCTGTATTTTTATCGTTAATCTCCCCTGTTACACCAGGAGCGACTTCCATTAATGACGATCCGTACTTGATCGTATTAGCGCCACTATTTCTAATCAGGGCCGATGTTTTAATTGTTACAGATTGATCTTTTTCTTCTTTTGAAGAAACCTTGAAGTTCTCCAGCTCCAGATAATTTTTTGCATGATCAGCTGGCAGTGTAATATCTGATTTAAGAGTCACTATAGTCACTGCTAACTCTGCATTTCTGTCGATCACATCAAATGGGATTTCTCCATAACCATCTTTACCCCATTTTTTATTCCAGCTATTTCTGAAGAAAAAAACTTTTTTGGGGATATCATAACCAGTTAAGACAATAACGTGTGTTCCACACTTACTTCCATCATTAATACATTCTTGTTTTAATTCTTGAGTATATGAAACTGTCCCATCATCTTTCCATCCTTTGGCATTGACTGGAACGACAATGGCCATTGGCTTCTTATTCAAGGCAAGAGATCCAATAATGTCAGTGGTCGTAATCTCTGAGTTATATTCAAGTTCAAAATTTTCACCTGAGATCTTTTTTGCCAGAATGTCTTCGGGGGGTGAATTATGTGAATAACATTCTGATGGAGCTTTATTATCCATTTTAACATCAATACATGGTGCTTTTATCCCAAACCATAATGGCTGATAAGGCCAGTCACGCTCTAGAAGAAAGCCTGCTTTATTATCGATCGCCTGAAAAAGACTCTGCTCCGGCCATGCACCTTCGCCTGTGGCCTTACGCTTTGATTTAAGGGCATAATTTAAATACTCTTCCGAAAGATTAACTTCTACATTCATTTTGCTTTTAATAGCAGATTCAACAAGTGATATTCCTGCAAAGAAAGAGCATGTCCCTCTTTCATCCTGATCTTTTACCGGTGTCATCATATCTTTCAGGTCAACCGTCTCAGGAAGTTGTTTTATTTTTTCGTAGTCTAATGTACTTGGATTTTCAACAGCGTAATAATTATCAAGCTTATACGCCTCACTCATTTGTTTTGGAGCAGAGCTCTTCTTACCACCACAACCGGTAATAATTAAAACTGACAGTAATAAAGATACATTCAAACCATGTCTCATTATCAAGCTCCTAAATAAACTTATTTAGAGCTTTAAAAGCAATATTCTCTCCAACAAAGACTCTTTTCATATTGAGGTCTTGAGAGCAAAGGAGTGAATGAATTTTTCATGGGTGTCTAAAATTTAGACAAAAAAAATCAAAGTAGTTAGGTGGTCAAACTCATAAACTTATTAGAATCTTTTATTGGATATGACCCCATTCTTCACTAGAATAAAGGTTTATATAAAACGGGATTAGTAGTTAAGAATGACGAGAACTTTTAAAAATATTTTTCTTATACTGGTGCTTTTATTACTGACCTTATTTCCAGTTGTAAACTCTACTGAAAAAATGACTTTTGCCTCTCCTGAAAATCTCCCACCTAAAGTTTTCATGGAAAATGGTCTACTGCGCGGAACATATATCGACATTATTACTGCCGTCTGCAAACGCATGAAAATTGAGCCTGTCTTTGTTCAATACCCATGGCCGCGTGCTGTCTCCATGGTTAAAAATGGAAAAGTCGATGCCATCTTCCCTCCACTCAAAACGCGCGAGCGCGAAGAGTTTCTTTACTTTCCCACAGAACCCCTAAGCCAGACCCGCAATGTGATCTTTGCCCGCAAGGCAAGAAATATCAAAATCAAAAAAATGAGTGATCTACAAAATTATATTGTAGGAATCAACGACCAATACTCTTATGGGCCTTTGTTTGACAATTACAAAAGCAACCTCAAAGTTGATATAAGCCGCACAGAAGAAATGCAAATCAACAAGCTGACTCACCAAGGCCAGATCCGAATGGACGTCGCAGCGGCCTCAGAAGAGGCCTTTAAATTCATAAGTACCAAGCTAGGGCACTCGAAGGACTTAGAAATCGTTTACGTCTTATCTGAGACTCCCTCTTACGTGGCCTTCTCTAAGGCCCGCCCCGATCATAAAAAGTTCGCTCAGGAATTCTCAAAGACCTTAAGGCAACTTCGCAAAGAAGGTGTTATTCAGGACATTAATGATCGTTACTTTAAATAAGATTAGAATTTCGTTTCGAATTGATAAAGGACACTCGCCCCTTCTTTTTCACTTTTTCCGAGTGATAAGACCATGGAAGTGTTTTCATTGATTTTCTTTTGTAAATTGACTTTGACAGCTGAACCCTCTGTATCTGATCTTGTAAATCCTGTACTTAAACGCAAAGACTTCTCAGGATCGAGATTGGCACCAACATTCACTCCAACACTTCTTTCATTATAAATACTTTGTTCATAACTAAAACCAGCAGAGCTTAAATAATTCTGGTCAAAAACATCCACCGAGTATTTTTTTGAGCCATCGCGTCCCACTTCAACGTCAGCGCCCACTGAGCCTTCACCCACTTTATACTTATTTCCTACACCCACAGATGAAACACCTTTATCATCAACATAAGTTCTGACTTTAATATACTCATTATTGTGATCGGTGATCCCCATTCTGACAGACTGTTTATTAGTCACACCATCTGAGAGATCTTCACTCACTGTCTCAGTTGTATTACCAACACTCGTTCCAAGTTTTAATTTTGAATCTGAAGATAAGTCGAAATCGTAATTAACAACGGCATCTACTGTTTTTTTACCGTCGGTAATATTCTCACCTTCAATGATTAAATACTTATTACCACTTTTATCCAGAACACTTACGTTGGTCCCTTGTTTATTGAAACCAAATTCTGTTTTATTTCTTAAATCCAGGTCATCACTAATTGAATATTTTGTTCCCATTGAACCAAAACCAATATCTGTAGGTAAAACAAAGTGCTCAGTTTTCACCGTTGGTGTGAGATCAATATAATTGTCGCCTCTGGAATTCATTTTTTTAAACTGGGCCTCTCCCATTGTTGGAAGATTTAATCCATTGTCATATTTGTAATATTTTATAATTGATTTCCCATCAGGCATGATAACAACTTCAACGACATTGTCAGCTTCATTTCCTTCACCTTTATAAAAGTAATGAACTTCTTTTCCTTTGCCTTCATAGAGCTGAACACTATTGACATCAGGAAGGGCCAGGGCCTGCTCGGCGGCCAGTGAAAGAGATCCTCTTTCATAACTTTTCTTTTCACTTGGGAGCATTGGATTGTAGGTTTTACAAGTTACATTGTTATCTTCATCAGTCGATTTAACAGTGTAGTATAAAAATTTTAACTTCGTCAGCGCGACCATCTTTTCGTTAGCATTCTGAACGGAAGTATCTTTGGTTTTTTCAACAATCTGATTTACCTGAAGAACAAGATCCAGGTATTTTGGGCAGCTTGCGCAGGGTTTGGCATCAACATCCTCCTGGTAATATAATTTTGCTCTTGAACTTTCTGTTGATTCCAGTTCTTTTTGCGCCTCAAAAGCAGCTGTCACTTTTGATGAAAAATCACTGACATTAGAGTCTGATGAAGTTGTATCAATTTTTGAATACAATTTATCGTACGTATCATTTTTACGTAAACGATTCGTTAACGCTGTTTCAGCGAAGACAGATGTTGAAAAAATGATTAGCGCAACGATTAAACTTTTCACTTTATTCTAATCGGTTCTTTTTTATAATAACTGAGCAAACTTACTTTATTTAAGGACTACTTCTTCATGAGTCCTTCATCACCACAATATGAAGCCCCTCTGGACTTTTCTTCTGCTGAATAGTTGTAATAAAGGCTTCCACCTTTTGAATTTGAAGGTGTCTTAATTTTATTTATAATATCGCTGGCGTAATTTTCCGAAAGCATCGTACAACCTTGGCTTAAAGAAAATGGTCCTTCTGACCTGATCGCTCCTGAAACATTCGGATCATCTGATGAAGCTGACTCCTCCGGCATTTTAGGAAATGGGTGCATAATAATCGCTCTTGAAAACGATTTATCATTAACCCCTTGCTGAAGACCGTGAAGTTTCATTGAAAACTTCCAGCGTGGATCAGATGATCCTTCTCTTCTGGTTCCAGTAATAAAAAATCCACGAGGAGAAGCATTACTTCCATCTACGTTTGATACACCTTCGGCCATCATGTCACTTTCAGGTACACCTTTTTTTCCGCCATATCCATGAGCAGAAAAATAAGTATTCACTTTTCCGGTTTCCATATCAATTACAAACATGCGTGACTTAGACATTGTTACGTTTAAATCGTTGATCGTAATGTAGCGTTGGTTATCGATACTAATCCCACCAGAACGGCTTGGATCCCCTGCTGCTTTAAATTTGACTCCTTTATTTTTATCAAAAAAACAAAGAGACTGCTCTAATGCAATCGGGTCACCACCAAGTTTGGTGTAGTTTTCCATAATCTTTTCTCTCATCGATGAAGCACCATCGTCAGAAGCAGCACCCGTAAGGATCGGCTCTTCCGGCATTGTCGGTGGTTCAGGCGGTGGAGTGTTGGCAATAGCTCTTCCGACATTTTGATCAGTACACTGACGCTCTGGCGGAGTTACATAACTATTCACTTCTTTTTTGATATCTAAGTGAAGAAATCGCAGAAGCGACTGCCACCCTGAAGAAAAAGAAATTTCTGCATGCACAGGGGCTGAGAAACTCATAAGAATAAGGATCAAATAAAAAAACTTATTTAACTGCTTTATCATTTTTTACCTCTCTCGCTCCCGTACCATCTACTTCTGTCACTACAGTCTCCTCATGACAGAATTCATGAGCTGTATTTCCTGAATATAATTGCAGATCCAATGATTTAACTTGAATTTTTTGTTTTTTGATTTCAGCGATTAAGTCAAAATCACTTCCTCTATTCTTTTTTATTGGAATTTCTAATTTAAAAAGAACGATATTATCGGCCGACTTTAAAACCAGTAATGCTTTAGTGAAAGCTTCCTTCGCTCTGATTTCAAAAGCAGTCAGATTCCCCGAAACTTCAGACCATGTATCAAGAATGGGTGAAGAGACTTCCCCTTTCTCACCATACTTTCCAATGATATTTACTTTTTGTGCTGAACATTTTGGAATTTCTGCAAACCCCACACATGGCAGCAAACCAATAGCTAAAATTAAAAGTGTCTTCACAATTGTCCCCAAGTTTTAAATCAAACCTTTATTACCAGTCTTTATCGGTTCAAGATTGGTAAAATTAAATAAAATTAGATTTCGATCACTGAGCGGGATTGTCGGTTTTATAAGTAGACGTATATAGTGTTTTTGGAGTGTTTTACTCTGGAATAATTTTCATCACAGCACTCAGTTCCATATCGATGAGTACATCTTTTTGTCTGGACGTGTGCCCTCTAAAAATTTCCACTTTGCTTTTACTGATCCCAAGACTTTTGGCCAAAAAAGTAATGACTTCAGCATTGGCCTCCCCATCTTGTGGTTGGGCCTTGATTTTAAGTTTAAGTCTTGGAGGGACGCCGTAGAGGCCCACAAATTCATTTTTACTGGCCCCTGGCTGAACATAAATTTTAAGAACTGTTTTTGATTCACTGGCCGAGAGATAACTCACTTTTTAAGTCCCAAACGAGTGTAAACTTCTGCCGGAACATCCGCTGCATCTTTATACATGGTCCATCCACAAGGTTTATTTTCATCGGCCTGAAACTCTACAACAAGTTTAGGATAACCGAACATCTCGATAGATTTTTTTTCATTTAAAGCACAATGAGAGCAATAGAGATTCACTTCACCACATTTATTCCAACCCAGTTGGTGTTTCTCCTGAAGATTAACAACATCATCTTTCAACCTTCTTCTTAAGGCCCCACCACTTCCGCATGGATCAAAAATTAAGCGGATCTTTTTATCGTCTTCAACAATTTGAGTCTGGCCTCCACGGCCTGCACCTGAAAAGTGAAAGCGCAAATGTTCGGCCAGAAAAGCTGCGAGGTCAGTTGGCGTCAGTATTTTTGTCAGCTCCCACATTCCATTCCACATCGGATTGCGTGCAATGCTTCCATTGCAAACACTAAGAGCGATTTCTTCACCACTCTCTTGTAAAACTGTCGTTGGGTAAGAGTATGAGAAAGTGATTAAAGCATCATGGTAAATTAATACCTGGTGATGGTAATTAATAACGAGATGAAGTGCTTTTGATTCATCATTTGCTTTTAAGGCCTGACATGTTTTATTGAATGTTATTTCCATTTCACCCAAAATTTTTGCGGCATTTTGTGAATGTAAGTTTTCTTCAGAAAAATAATTTTTAACTTGAACTAAAATATTTTGATCATCTTTATTTCGATAAGAGTCCCTCAGTAAGTCAATCAGAGTTTGGTAATCAGTAATCGCTTTTTTTCTTAGTAATTTTTCGTTTTCGACACTTGTCAGTTCTGCATAGAATTTAGGCATTGAAAGAAAAGATTCCATTAAAAGTTGAATCATCCCAGTATTTTGAGTGTAGAAAAAATTAAAATACTCAAGCGCCTTATCCCACTGATGAGAAACAATTTGATTTCTTAAAACTTCAAAATCCGGCACATTTAATTTCGTGATATCTCCCATTCTCATGAGACCACCAGTTCCAAAAAAAGTTTCCAATCTTTCGTCACCCTTAAAATAATTACTCATTAGTATCCTTTCTAAATATATTCTGCCACGCATCCTGCCTTTTCATCGTGAAGGAGTTCCTCTATAAAAAACATTGCATGATACACAAAATGATAACACATTCATGGTTTTTTATTTTCATAATTTTCACAGCTTGTAGTGGACCCGACAGCTCTGAAACTACCGGCCCCAAAATTGGTAACGTCATTTATCCCATCATCATTACCAGCAACCCTATTGTCTTTGTCACCACAGTTCCAGTGGTCAGCATGCAAGGACAGTTAAATGCTTTTGGTAATCATGGTACATCCATTGTCGACTCTATCCCCGGAGGCGATTTATATATCCGTTACCCAAGTGGCGCTTTAAAAAATCTTACAGAATCTGCAGGATACGGAGTTAAGAGTAGCGGCATACAGGAAGGAAAAAAGCCTATTGCGGTCAGGCAGCCTACTGTCCACTGGAGTGGAAATAAAGTTATTTTTTCTATGCTCGTCGGTGGCCCCAAAGAGCGCTTTGATAGAGCAGCTGAAAGGCGCTGGCAAATTTATGAGGCCTTCGGGCTTGGTGAAAACGATGTCGTGACGATTAGAAAAATTCCTTATCAGTCTTCAAAGTATAATAACTTCTCACCGGTCTACGGCGCTAACGACGATATCTTTTTTGTTTCAGATGCTCCGTTATACGACATGAAACACACCTACCCTCAACTCGATGAGTATGAGTCAACTCCTACCAATACGGGAATCTGGAAGATTGACCTTAATGCTAAAAAGGTCTCGATGATTCAACATGCACCAAGCGGGTCATTTGATTTATATGTCGATAGTTTTGGAAGAATTCTTTTTACTAAATGGGATCACTTAAAACGTGACCAGCAGGCCGATGCTGATCGCTATGATAACGGTAAATATAAGGCCTTTGATTTTCCAAATGAAAATCCTGATGCAAAACAAACGAGCTTCCCCGAGTTTGATGAAAATGGAAAACTCATTGCAGATAAAAATGGCGTGCTCTATGAATTGTTTCCTGAAGCAAGATCAATCAAAGATCCAACTAAAGATCCCAATGAATCCATCAATAACTTAAACCAGTTTTTTGTCTGGCAGATTAATGAAGATGGCTCCGAAGAAGAAACAATGAATCACGTCGGCCGTCATGAGTTCGGTGGATCTTATATGCCGCCGGTTTTTTTAGATGACCCTAACTTAACTGATCGCCTTCCCCTGTATAGTGCCAATATAAAAATGCGTGAAACTTTTGCAGGCAATGCCGGAATCTTCCAGTTAAAAGAAGATATCGATAATCCTGGAACTTATATGGGAACTTATGCCATGGAGTTTGGGCGTGAGACTGCTGGAAGAATTGTTGAGTTCAATCTTCCTCCTGGAAAAAATCCAGAGACAGTTGTGATGACAGATTATACCAATCCAACTCTTGATTATTATCCGGATCGCACGACAGAAAAACTTCCAAGCATGACTGGTCATTATAGAAATCCACTCAGATTAACTGATCGAACAATTCTGGTGAGCCACACTCCGGAGTATCGTTTGAATGAAGACGATTCAATAGACCCTGGAACCACTAGACCCAGATACATCTTCCAATTAAAAAAATTAATACCTAACCCTCTTGGTGCAGACATGATTGCCGGTGCGCCTTTTACGGGTGGAATCGTTAAACACATCCGCTGGTGGACTGATGCCGAAAAACCAAAAGAGTACTTAGGGCCTTTAAATGAAGTTGATGCGGTCGAGCTTCGTCCACGTCCGCGTCCAATTGCTAAGATGATGGCGACTAATCCTATTGAGAAATCAGTACTGGATGAAGAAGGTGTCGATGAGCAGGAATTAAAAAAATGGATGATGGAGAAAAAACTCGCTTTGATTGTTTCAAGAAATGTCACCATGAGAGACCGCGCTGATGTTAGTCAGCCTTTTAATTTACGCATTCCAGGCGGGACACAAAACGTTCCTACCGGTGGAAAAATTTATGACATTTCAAAGCTGCAATTTTTTCAAGGTGAACTAACCAGAAGCTATTTAAAACAATCCGGACGCAGAGTTTATTCTCGTCCCGTAAGAAATACTTTAACTCATCCTGATATTGAAAAATTTTATACTGATAAAGGAAATGTTGAATTAGGTCTCGATGGTTCCATGGCCGCTTTTGTTCCGGCCGGAAGGGCCTTAAGCTGGCAGCTGGTTGATCCTGATGGGAAAGCAGTAGTAAGAGAGCGGGTCTGGGTTAGTTTTGCTCCAGGAGAGATTAGAACCTGTGCCAGCTGCCATGGAATTAACTCTGTTACACATAATAATCTTCCGGAACCAATCAACAAACCAGAAGCTCTTCGAAATCTTATTAAGAACTGGAAAAATTTAAAATAAAAAGGGCCGCTTTACAGCGGCCCTTCTTTTTGGTCATTACTGACATCACGAGACCTTTCGGCCCGGGGGTAATTAATCTACCTCTGCTTCAACAGTTGTCGATGTCGATAACTCTCCTAACTTTGGAAGGAGAAGGTCGCCAACGTCGCTATAATCCATTTTTAACTTTAAGCTTACAGTGTGAGTCTTATTGAATAGTCCACCTAATTTTGGCGCTCCTAGGCTTTCCAGATCTACATCTACTCTTGTCACTGTTCCATCAAACTTCGCTGTGAACTGAGCTGGTTTTAAAACTTTGTTAAACTTCGACTCATCTTTTTTAGCAATGCTTACTGCAAGTGTTGATCTTGCTTTATCGAATTTTCCGTTAACTACAAATGATAGTGAACGTTTATTCAGGTCTACATTTGTAATTCCTTTTGAGCTTACGCTGAAAAGATCTGCTTTATTATATAGAGCAACTTTGTAGATAGCTTTGATTGTGTTGATGTCACCTTGAAGGGCATTCTTCACATCTCTTTTTACGAAAGCAACTGCATTACTTCCTGCTTCTTCTTTACCTACGATTTCCATTTCACCATTTTCGCTTAATCCAACTCTAAAAGTTGAAGCAGCATCAGCTGATTTAGCATCAAAAAGAACCTGAACGTTTGCCTGGTGAGTTCTTAGTGTTACTACGTATGGAACTTGAACATCTTTTTTACATGCATATGGTATTTGGTTATAAAGAGTTTCATCTTTACATTCATTAACTGAGTAAGGAACTTGCTCACAAACCTGTTGAGCTGGAATCCACTCACACTGTTGACGAGGACGGCTCTCACACACTTGGTGTGGACGGTTTACCTGGTTGCATACCTGACGAGAAGGTCCATCTGAACACTCTCTTTCTTCGTAAGGAACTTGTCTGCATTCTTGTCTACTTGGAGTACCTGAACACACTTCTCTTGGTGGAATTTTTTCACACTTATTCTCTCCATTTGGAGCGCGGTGACACTCAACTCTTCCTGGTTCTGTACGACATTGTTGTCCTCCACCAGTTTGCGAGCACTCTTGTCTGTAACGAACAACTACGCGGCAGCTTTGTGGTCCTCTTTCATAGTGGCATTCATTTTCATAACTATTTTCAGTACGACAAACTTGATCGTAGACTGTACGACAGTCCTGACGTCCTGGTTCTGTACGGCATTGTTGACGGTAACGAGTCACATCTCTACACACATTTTCAATATAAGGCTCTTGACGATAGCAAGTAGCATCCTGAGTTTCTGTTTTGTAACGAGTTTCTTTTAACCAGTTTTCTAAATCAAAAATTTCTTCTCTTTGATTTTCGAACTTAAATGACTTTGATGTTTCTGCTCCAGCGATGTTTAATAATGACATTATTAAAATCGCAAGCAGCATGTGTGCTTTTGATACCATTTCGTCCCCCTTTGACTACTTTTTAGTTTTGGCAGGAGTATCATACGCAATTGGTATGCCATTCATTTTTGAGTTTTTAAACGCGTCAAGTGAATGGAATAATGTAAACAAAAAATTAATCTCAGAATGTAGTAATGGCCCCAGTGCTAGAGTGGCACCAGCTAAATAAGATCGAGCACAAGTTCCGGGGGTCTTCCGATCACGGCCCTATCGCCATTAATAAAGATAGGTCTTTCAAGTAAAATAGGATTTTCCATTAACACTTTAATCCACTCTTTATTTGATAATTTTTTATCCGCAAGCTTCAAGTCTTTATAAGTTTCATCTTTACTACGCACCATTTGCTCGTAAGGAATTCCTAAAAGCTTTGGCAGGTGTGAAAGTAATTTTTCTTTAAGTCCATCTTTTACATAATCAATAGTATCAAATTCGATACCACGCTCTTCTAAAATTTCTTTTGCGCCTCTTGATTTTGAACAACGTGGATTGTGAATGAGTAGAGCTTTTTGCATTTCTTATTTCCTGAAATCAAGTTAACCTTATTACTAAATTATTTTATCAAAAATTCTTTGATATTGATCAAAAAAAATTCACCCCCCACAGGAGTCATCAGTGATTAAGAAGCTAATGTTTAAAACAACTCAAGAAAATTCACTTTTCAACGAAGCAACAATAACAGCTCTAAGAGTTGTCGCGGGTCTTTTACTGGCAGTCCTTCATGGTAGCGGAAAAGTTCCACCAAGTGCAGATTTAATCGCTGGAGTGACAGGCCTTGGTTTCCCTGCTCCCTCTTTATTTGCATGGCTTGCGGGTCTTGCTGAATTAGTAGGAGGAGTTTTCCTTGCCGTTGGTTTCTTAACTCGCCCAAGTGCATTTGTAATTGCTTTTACAATGTTAGTTGCAGTGTTTGGAGCACATGCTGCTGACCCAGTTAATGTGAAAGAGCTTGGTCTAATCTATCTGGTGATCTCTTTAGTCTTCCTTGCTCGTGGAGCTGGAAGATGGTCTATTGATAGATTCATTAAATAATTTTTTATACGCTGATAGGATTGAGCACTACGATGCTCATTCCTATCGCATTTGATCTGCCTTTATTGATATAACTGTGATTGGCCTCACCTGGAAATGCTAAAACATCCCCTTTTTTGACCACGTACGAATTCCCTAAAACATTCACCATCATCTCACCTTGAATGCAATGAAAGTATTCTTTCGTTCCCGATGAATGAGGTGTCCCTTTCATTTGTGCATCTGGTTCGATTTCAATACGGTCAATTTCCATATTAGGAAGTGAGTCGGGCAGAAGTTTATAAATTTGCACGGCCCCCTGACTTCTTACCTGAACAGGAATTTCAGATGCAGGAATAAATTTACAGACAACTTCTTGAGGAGTTAGAAGATTATCAATAGGAATGTGCAAAGCTGATGAAAGTCTTGCGAGATTGGTTAATGAAGGATTACCTAATCCTGATTCAAGATTGGCAATAGTTGACCTGGGCAATCCTACTAACTTCGCAAGTGCTTCTTGCGTGAGTCCGCGTCGTTGCCTTAACTCCATTAAATTATGTGCCAGATTATGCGAAAGTATCTCAAACTCTTTGTCCATATAATATCTTCCTTGTTATTATCTTAGCAAAGATCTAATAATTTAACAATTGAGTGAAAGCATTCAATTGATCAGTTACCTTAGAGCTAACCAAAGTTCACAAGGAGAAATCAATGACTTTTACACTACCAGAATTACCATTCGCAAAAGACGCTCTTGTCCCACATATGTCACAAGAAACTCTAGAGTACCACCACGGTAAACACCATAATGCTTACGTTAATAATTTAAACAATCTCATCAAGGGAACAAAACATGAAAATATGTCTCTTGAAGAAATCATCCTAAGCTCTGAAGGGCCGATTTTTAATAACTCTGCTCAGATCTGGAACCATACATTCTTCTGGAACTCACTAAGCCCTAAAGGCGGCGGAGAGGCCACTGGTGCTGCTCTAGAAGCAATCACTAAAGAATGGGGAAGCTTTGAAAAGTTTAAAGAAGAGTTCACAAAATCAGCAGTCGCAAATTTTGGTGCTGGATGGACTTGGCTTGTAAAAAATAAAGATGGGAAACTTGCTATCGTTAATACAAGCAATGCTCAGACTCCGCTTACAACGGGTGCCACTCCTCTTTTAACAGTTGATGTGTGGGAGCACGCTTACTACATTGACTATAGAAATGAGCGTCCTAAATTTATCAATGGATTTTGGGCGTTAGCAAACTGGGATTTCGTAAATAAAAATTTAAAATAAAAAATTAATGTCGCCCTTTAATAATTTTATTGACGTCATTTCCAGAGGCATTACAGTTCTTATCATTTCTACATTTGTCGCGAAGGTTGCTGATTTGCTCCATTGTGTTTGTATTTTCAGAATGAGCAAGCGCAACCTTCCCTACTTTTAGAGGGATCACTGGTAATTTAGTTTTAGGGTCTATCAACTTATTATCGCCCATTTCACGGACGAGAGTTCCATCTTTTTTGATAATCATTTTGAGATTACAGTTTTGGCTCATAGACGCTACAAATGTATTGTCTCTTAAACATAAATAGCGCTCTCCTGTTTCGGCCCTGACTCCTGAAGCACTTACCAGTAAAACGTGAGCGTCTGTTCTATCATCACTAAGATTGTAAACGATGGATGGAGATAAATTATTTTTTAATCTAAATTCAATATCATCATACATTTTATTAAGTTCATCTTTTTCTGGTGTTTTAGCACTTGCGACCATTGCTAGTCCCTGTGAGCTCATGGCATTTTCCGACCAAAGATCTTTAACTGAATCTTCTAAAAGATCTTTTACTTCCGGGTCCTCAGAAAATTCTTTTAAGTTGGCAAATCCTGGAATATCTACGACTTCATTATTATTTATGCGATTAATGATGCCTTTATAAAATCTGATTCTGTTAGAATCCTGACCAGCAGTTGTAAATTGTTTGGATTTTTTTGGCGAGAAAGAGGCCATGCGATTAAATCGCTGAGTAAGAAGTGAAATCCCCCAACAGTAGCCCTTATAAGTCAGCCCGCTTGAAAACTTATTATTGTAATTAGTAAAAGATAACGTATCTTCCGGTGCATCCAGCTCTTTTACAGGTTTAAAAATACTAAAGTCATTAGGGCATAATTTTTCACAACTACAAGACTTCGCATCACATGTTCCCCATGGAGAACATGAACAAAGCTTATCTTTAATTTGAGACATATTTTTGGTATTCGTACTTAAAATAGGATCAATACTTCTCACAGGAACACATGTAGGAGTTACTGATTCGAAAGACTCTTTTGAATGCATTTTACTTTTCATTTCGCTATAAGCTTCATCACCACTTGATGACGAAGTAAATTTTCCCGAAACAATATTTGAAAATGCCCCAGTGATCGTCGTTCCCAACTGTGATTCACAAGCAGAAAAAAGTAAAAGCATTGCGATCAGAAGAAGATTTCTATTCATTATTTCATCTCCTTTACAAGTTCCAGCATGTAGGACTTATCAGGAGCTTCTTCAGTAAAATACTTTTCAGCACGCTTAAGTCTTTCAGGATTAAATTTTGATGTATTCACGTAATCGTTTAATAGGCCGCAAATGAGAATGCTATAGGTGTAAGCATTCGGGTACTTTTTATACTCCTCATTACACGCAAGAACTTTCGTCTTATTGAGTTTTACATTGAGTAAGTCATAAATGATAGTTTCTAGATTTGTATTATCAGGGCCGCCCATTCTCTCAGGGTTTAGTTTACTTAAAGCTTCAGCATATTGCTTGCTCTTCACCAATTCAATCAAATTGGCCTCACTGACAAATTGTCCATAGAACCCCTTAACGGCTTCTTTACTTTTACCAGTTAAATGCCCTTCAATGGCCTGCAGATAATACTGAGTGCTCTCAGAAGAATAATCAGGATTCATTTTAAAATATTGAACAGCTTCCGCATAAGCGGTCTGCAATTCTTTTTTATCTTTTGATAAAAGAGCGATGGCCATTAAATTAATATAGGCTTCACTTTTATTTTCTCTAACTTCAATGGTCTTAGCAGATTGATAATACTTTTTAGATTTATCAAAAAAGCGGTATTGATAAAATTCTCTTCCTGCAAGTAAGTTGGCGATTAGCTTTTTTTTGTTATCAAGTTTGTTTGATAGAAGTTCACGATCGACTTGCTCTTCAATGGCCTTCAATTGTTCTGGTGTAATAAGTTTTGATTGAGGTCCCGACTGAGCATGGCCTGCTGTACATATAAACAAAAGAGAGAGAAATAATGATTTCATACGTATCCATTTTTAGCTTTATAATCTATCTAGAATTATAAGGCCTAAATGGATTATTTAATAGAGTTGCAACGCGAGAAATACCCGACATCGCAACTCTGCTATAATCTCAAATACTTACTTCTTAGCTGCTTTTTTCTTTTTCTTAGCTGGTGCCTTCGTTTCAGTTGGCGCTGGAGTCTCTGTCTTACTGCTTTCTAAATAATTAGACTTTTCCCCTGGAGCAAGACCAGCGTCTGGAGCGTCTGGTGTTTTGTATTTTTCAGTAGCGTTTTCGATTGATGAACAAGAAGTTGCGATAAGAACAACCATTAATAATCCTAATAACTTTTTCATATAATCCCCTTCTAAAAAGTTATTAAAAGCATAATCCATTTTAATAAAGGAGCAATCGAAAAATTTTAGTCAAATACTTCCAATGTCAGAAACAACATTGAGGTTCGTATTACTAGAGTAACTAGATAAGATTTTTTTTATTTTTAAATTAAATTCAATACATTCTTACAACACCTTTCATATCATCGGGAAGTATTGAAAAAACAACATTTTTCAGTTAGCGTTTTGATGACATTACTTTGTTTTCGTTCACAATTTACCAAAGATATCTATGAACCATCTTCCCGATCTAATCCGAGACTTAGGCTTTATTCTTATCACTGCGGCCTGTGTAACTCTTTTGTTTAAGCGTCTCAAGCAGCCAGTTGTTTTAGGATACTTAATAGCTGGATTTTTCCTAGGCCCACACTTTCCATTTTTCATTCACGTACAAGACACTCAATCAGTTCACATCTGGGCCGAGATCGGGGTGATCTTTTTACTTTTTGGTCTAGGACTCGAATTTAGTTTCAAAAAACTTTCTCGCGTTGGAAAAAGCGCCGGCATCACGGCCTTCATTGAAGCCGTCTTTATGCTCGGGCTTGGCTTTTTAACCGGAAAAGTTATTGGCTGGAATAGCATCGACAGTTTATACCTTGGAGGAGTTCTTTCAATTTCCTCAACGACGATTATCGTGCGCGCCTTTGATGAATTAGGACTTAAGGGAAAGAAATTTGTTTCTTTAGTTTTTGGTATTTTAATTGTTGAAGACTTAATTGCAATTTTACTTTTAGTTCTTTTGACAACAGTTGGTGTTTCTAATGCCCTGTCTGGTTCAGAACTAGCGTCGGCCACTTTCAAATTAGGCTTCTTTCTTACCATCTGGTTTTTGGTTGGAATTTATCTGATTCCTATTTTCTTAAATGCCATCAGAAAACTGCTTAACCCTGAGACCACAGTTGTCGTCTCCCTTGGACTTTGTTTACTGATGGTTATTATCGCAACGAACGTGGGCTTCTCTGCTCCGCTTGGTGCTTTCATCATGGGGTCTATTTTAGCGGAGACCAAAGAAGGAAAAAACATTGAGCATCTGCTTAATCCGATTAAAGATCTTTTTTCAGCGGTCTTCTTCGTTTCAGTGGGAATGATGATTAACCCTCAGTCGCTGTATGAGTATGCAGACATTATTCTTATCATCACTCTAGTCACGATTCTTGGAAAAGTTTTCAGTACAACGATCGGTGCTTTGTTATCAGGACAATCTTTAAAGACTTCAATGTATGCCGGCATGAGTTTGGCGCAGATTGGGGAATTCTCATTCATTATTGCCACTCTTGGTGTGACGTTAAAAGTGACCAGCGATTTTCTTTATCCAATAGCCGTGGCCGTTTCAGCAATCACCACTTTTACGACACCTTACTTAATCAGAAATTCCCAACGAATTTATGAAGTCATAAGTGGACGAATCCCACAAGGATTCAAAGAGCAGCTAACTCATTATGAAACAACATTTGTAACTAAAAGTGAAGTCGGTGTCTTTGGACTTTTATGGGAAGCTTACGGGATTCGTATTCTTCTTAACGTCACAGTCGTTGTGGCCATCGCTCTTTTCACCGAGCATGTTATTTTAAATTTTGTTTTCGATTTAAATACTCAATCAAGAGTCATTCCCGGAATTGGGGCGATTATCTCAATCGTCATTGCCGCTCCTTTTTTATGGGCGATTATTTTTGGAGCTCCAGCTCAGTCTTCAACCAATAGCCCTGCGAATGTTATCAAACTTCGCGGCCTTCTGGTCGGAGTCACAATCGCAAGAGTCATCCTTGGGCTCTTACTGCTTTTGGGATTGATCAGTCGATTCACGACAATGCATAGTTCTTACTTATATGCGCTGATCGTGATTGTGATCCTTTCAATTGTTCTTAGAAAATATATCGAGCCTTTCTATCATTCAATTGAAGAGCGCTTCATGTACAACTTAAATGAAAAAGAAAGAGAAGAGCTTGAATTGCAAAAAAGAAAGCCCCAGCTTGCTCCATGGGATGCAGCGATGGTGGAATTTATTGTTTCACCCAACTCGATTATAATTGGGAAAACATTGCAAGAGTCAGAACTAAAAGAAAAATTTGGTGTGACGATCGCTCTGATTGAGCGTGGGCATAAAAAGATCATGGCACCAGGCAGAGACCATTTACTGATGTCGTATGATCATCTTTACCTGATTGGATCCGATACAGAGTTAGCTGAAGCTAAGAGAGTCATCGAGGCCACAGACTTTCATGCCGAGCCACCAGAGCATGCTAATTATGGTTTAGAGAGTTTTCACCTTTCAAAATTTTCTCCTTATATTGAAAAAACAATCCGCGATTGTGGAATCAGAGAAAGCATCGAAGGGTTAATTGTCGGAGTTGAAAGAGAAGGAAAGCGTTTTTTAAATCCAGACTCTGGAATGGTTTTAAAGGCGGGAGATCTTCTTTGGGTAGTGGCCGATATTAAACGTGTAAATTTAAATCTCAAATAAAAAAGGGCGGATCACTTCCGCCCTACTTATAAAAACAACTGCCCTTTAGTATAAATCGACGGCCCCTTCACTTTCCAATTCGTCTTCAAGTTTTGCAATGACTCCGAATGAGAAATAATTAAAACGGCCTCTGGTGCTGCATTTTGAAAAAGACCTTCCGCGATTTGCGCAATCGTCTCAGGGGTAAAATAAATCATCACATTCCGGCAGAATATTAAATCAAAGGACCTATTGAGATCCTGATAATTCCCATTTTTTAAGTTGAATTGCTCGAAGCTCACATGAGGTTAATTGCTTTATTAATCTTCATCCACTCTTTGATGTCTTGAGTTCCTAAGTCAAAGTAGCGATGATACTCATTGGGAATATTGATAAGTTGATCTTTTTTATAAACGCCATTTTTAGCAAACTCTAAAACATTCGTATCAATGTCTGATCCAATGATTTCAAAATCAATCCCGGTTTTATCCAGAAGGTTTTTTAAAATCACAGCAAGCGTGTAGGCCTCTTCTCCACTTGAACTGGCCGCACTCCAAACCTTCAGTTTTTTCTTGCCTTGCTTTTTCCACACAGGAATAAACTTATTAACCAGATAAACAAAGTGTTCATTCTCTCGAAACCACTCCGTCTTATTAGTTGTCAGCAAATTAATAAAACTTTGCACCTCTGGATCATTGGCAGGCCTTGATTCCAGGTAAGAGCGGTACTCATGAAAAGTGGGAATCTTGAGTCTATCAAGGTGAGCATTCAATCGAGATTGAACCAGCGTCTTCTTGGAAAGATTAAGATTAATTCCTGAAGAGACAAAGATTTTCTCTTTAAAGTAGAGAAAATCTTCGTCGGTTAAAATTTTATTTTCGAATAATCCCATTACACTTCTTCAAATCGAGAGTCATTTCCCATTGGGATCTGACTTCCTTCCATACCCGAAGCTTTCTTATACTGAGTTGTCAGTGGCTTCGGAGTCGTTGTTGCTTTTTTCACTGTTGGTACTTTTTTAACAGGGGCCTTAAAAGCAACAACATTTTCAGTATGATCTTTTCTTATAGGCATGGCCATACTTCTGGCCTGATCATTCTCTCCGCCTTTAATTGTCAGTACTAGTAATTCAACCACACCTTTTAAAGAAACGGCCTGTGCTGAAAGTTGCTCTGCTGCACTCGCAGTTTCTTCCGATGTCGTCGAATTGGTTTGAGTGACTTGATCCAATTGGTTCATAGCGCGAGTGATTTCTTGAACTCCCAGAGATTGCTCCTGGCATGCAGTCGAAATTTCATCCGTCATCTTTGTCACTTGAGCATTATTCTTTACGATTTCTTCCAGAACCTCACCACATTCTTTTGCAATTTGAGTTCCAACTTCAACTTTCATTGAACCATCTTTAATAAGCACTTCTACTTTTTCTTTTGTGTCCCTTACGATAGCTTCTACTTTATGAATGCTACTTTCAAGCATCATAGAAATTTCATTAGCAGCATTCCCACTCATTTGAGCAAGATTCCCTACTTCTTCAGCAACAACAGCGAATCCCTTTCCCTGATCCCCTGCTCGTGCTGCTTCTACTGAGGCATTAAAAGAAAGAAGTTTGGTTTGAAAAACGATATCATTAATGACTTTTGTTTTTGTTTCGATTTCTTTAATCACATTTACGATTTCAGAAATCTGGTCATTACTATGATTAATTTGAGTCATAATATTTTTATTACTATTATTAATGTCATCAATCGCATGAATCATATTCACTACAACTTTCTGGCCCTTCGTAGCACTTTTCATACTTCCATCAGCAATCTCAGTGGCCTGTCTTGAGTTGTCAGCATTCTTTTGAACCATTGAACTCATTTCTTCAATCGATGAAGCCGTTTCCTCCAATGAAGACGCCTGTTCTGTAACGGCCTGAGATAATTCTTCTGATGAAGCGGCAATTTGCCCTGCTGCTGAAGTCACTTGTTGTGAGTTATCAGAAAGATTATTGATAACTTCATCAATTGTACGTGTGACTTTTCGAAGTGTGGCCACAGCTAACCCCAGACCTAGAGCAAGTGCAAGGATACTTGAAATAGTGACCATAAACTTAGCTTCTGCATATGTGTCAGCTGCAAGTTGTGTTTCCTCGGCCATCCTTTCTGTATCGCGCACATTAATACGATGTAGGATTTCTTCTCCTTCTAGACGAAGTTTGCGGCCCGTTTCTGCAACTAGTACTGCCGCTTCTTTAGTGTGTCCGGTGTCAACAAGCTCCTGAATATTCTGATTGAATTTCGCCCATTTCTCATAAACACTTTTGAATTCTACGATATTTTTCAGGCCTTCAGGGCTTGAAGTTAATTTTCTGGCCTCGATCATATCCTGAAGTTCACCATGTCTTTTTTCAATAAAACCTTTATTCGTCTTTCTTGCTTCTACTGATTCCTGAAGAATATAATTTCTTTCATTAATGATCTGAATGTAAAAGTGACTCATGATATTGTGAGTTTTTATAAGATTCTGCATTCTTTCTTTCGTGATGACTTCTAAGATTGTATTGATATTTCTCATTTGATAAATACCAATCACTGAAACAGTACAAAGCCCTATCGACATAATAAAAACTACAAAGTAAATTTTTGCGCTTAAACTCCAATTTTTCATTCATCCTCCTTCTAATTATTTACGTCCTCCAATTCGGAATAGAATAAATAAACATAAGTTAATATTATGAAAATAATGTAATTATTATTTATGAAAAATAAATTTAAATAGAAACGATAAAAAAATAAACAAACTAAATGCAATCTCAATTATTACTATTGTCTTATTTTTAATTTCCTCAACTACTCACGCGTACTAAAATTGTTAAGACAATAAGTTATGTAATAAAAAATTCTTCAAAAAAATTATTGCCTCAAGATTGGCCGAAGAAAATATCAACACAAAATCTAATGCTCAAACAATATGACGATGAAAAAAGTCCAGCATTTCTCATCATTGAAATATTTTTCCTGCAACTGAATCTCCACCAAGCGGAATTAATCAAACAGAGGCCTAATCCGACCAAACTGCTCCTGTACTATATTCCTCCTTTTGATACTTGAACTTTTGCATTAAAATAAATCTATCTATATTAAAGGTGGGTTTATGAAGTATTCGAAAGTCTTATTGGCTTCTTTTCTTGTGAGTTTTAAACTTTTCTCAGCGGATCTTGATCCCAATGAAATCGTAAAAAAAGCAGATTTACGTCGTGGACTTGGAAATATCTCTCACTCTTTCAATGTCACAATCACGAACCAGGATAATAAACGCGAAGTGTACCAGGTTAACTTTAAAGACGTTAATGCTTCACTAACAAACCAGACAGAGCCAGAGCGAGCTCGCGGAAGAAAGCTTTTGATGAAGGATTATGATATCTGGCTTTACACTCCAAATATTAAAAAGCCCCTACGCATCTCTCTTGAGCAAAAACTTACAGGTGAAGTGGCCAACGGCGATATCGCCAGAACAAATTACGCTGAAGATTATGAGGCCACAATTCTTGCAACTGAGAAAAAAGGCACTGATGATGTTTATAAGCTAGAACTAAAAGCTAAAAATAAAAAAGTCACTTACGGCCGCATTGAGTACCTCGTGGCAAAAAAAGACTTTACGCCAATCGAAGCGACGTTCTACGCTCTTTCAGGTAAAGCACTAAAGAGTGCTGAGTTCTCTGACTTTAAACAAATCCAGGGAGCGAGCCGCGCGACTAAAGTGACGATTCGTGATTATCTTCAAAAAGATAAATTTTCTGTGATGGTTTTTTCAGATCATAAACCTCAAAAATTCGATGAAAGTTTATTCAATAAAGACAGGTTAGAATTTTGATTAAGAAACTAACCCTACTATCACTGTGTCTACCCTTCTCACTTCACGCGAGTATTGATACATCTGTGCGTGGATACCTGTCTGCTAAGGGGAATTATTATACGGCCGATGCTGAAGAGAACTTTGGCTCCAGAGCACGTGCTCAACTAGAACAGGAATCAAAATTCACTAATGATTTTGTCCTGGTTAATCAGGTGCGTTTTACTTACTCATCACTTTACACTGATGTTTCAAAGAATCAGTCTACTGACGATAAAAATACCCGTGAAATCTATCTGGGCGATAACTATCTTAAGTATAAAAGTTCATCGTGGGTTCTGCAGACTGGTTACCAGGATGTCGGATGGGGCGAAGCTTTTGGTTTTAACTATGCTGACATTGTGAACCCGAAGGATTTACGAGAAACTTTTTACACAGATTACGCTGATTCTAGACTTCCCTTGTTTCTCGTGAACTTTAAATACTTTTTTGAGAATGGGTCGTTGCAGTTAATCTACTCTCCCGAGCCAAGATTCTCCAGAGCACTTCCCGTCGATTTATTTACCCGAGGGGTTTTACCTCAGACTAATATAAAAACCAACACGGAAGACACTCCTGATTTTTTCAAAAAGCATGAGTACGGTGGAAAATTCTCAACTAGCTTTTGGGGAATAGACGCTTCAATTTTTTATTTTTCTTACTTAGACCGTGATGCAAGTTATGTTTTAAAATCTGCCTCATTAACAAATGTCGAACTGGATGAAACCCATTCAAGAGTTAAGACAGCAGGAATCTCTGTTGCCAGCACTCTTTACGATAACTTTGTTTTTAGAACTGACATCGTTCATACTCAAGATAAAAAAATTAATTCAGTTAGTGGATTTTCATTGCTCAATACACCAGTTGATATGACTAATGTGGTGCTAAGCCTCGACACTCCAACTTACAGTAGTTTTTCAGGTGTTCTGGTTCTGGCAACGTCGAGATTATCAAAAGATCTGCCTCAGGCCTTCAGAGAAAAAAATCAAACTTACTCAATCGCAAAAGTTTCATATGACTTAGGCTCAGAAAAAACCATTGATCTATCTTACACTCACGAGTTTAATGAAAATGGACATGCGGTTCAAAGCTTATTTACATGGCCGGTTAACTCGACTCTTGAAGTTCGAGTGGGTGCAGAAACTTACTGGGGAGATCAAAATTCACAGCTAAGTAAAATTAAAAATATCAGCAATGTCTTTTTTGGAATAAAGAATTATTTTCAATTATAAGGATTTCCATGGAAAAACTCTCTGAAGCAGTCCTACGCTTTCAAAATATTCACAAGATCCACTCCTCTGATGGAGTTGATTTCGTGGCCCTTGAAAAAATTAATTTCAGTATCCATAAAGGAGAATTTATCGGTTTATCCGGCAAATCAGGAAGTGGAAAAACCAGTCTTTTAAATGTGGCCGGTCTAATTGACCCTCCAACAAAAGGTGATCTTTTTATTAAGAACATCAACATTAAAGACTTAAGTGATAAACAACTCTCTCTAATACGAGCTCAGGAGATTGGTTTTATTTTCCAATCATTCAACCTTCTGCCACTCTTAAGTGCTCTTGAAAATGTTGAGTACCCTCTTATGCTTTTAAATATCCCTGAAGCTGAAAGACTTGAGCGCGCACACCAGGCACTAAAGCGCGTAGGTCTCGATGGATTTTCTCATAGAAGACCGGGACAACTCTCAGGTGGACAACGCCAGCGCGTGGCAATTGCCAGAGCGATTGTTAAAGACCCTACTTTAATTCTTGCAGATGAACCGACGGCCAACCTTGATACAAAAACCTCAGAAGAAATTTTTGATTTACTTCAAGGGCTGCAAAGAGATTTAAGAGTAACAGTTATGCTTTGCTCTCACGACCAGGATTTAATCTCTAAAACTCACCGCCAGATTAAGATCTCAGATGGACACATCCTAAGTGATAGTTTGCAGTCTAGTCTTAATGGAGGTGTGTAATGTTTATGATGAGACTCAAACTGGCCATTAGAAATATTACCCGTCACCGCTTAAGAAGTTTACTTTCAATCAGTATGATTGCCGGTGCTGTCGCTGCGATGATTCTCTTTCAAGGATTCTCTGCCTACTCTCTTGCTGCTTTAAAATTTATTGCAGCAGAAAATCAGTACGGAAATATGCAGATCGCTGCCCAGAAATACTGGAGCCCAGGAAAAGAGCCGAGAGCTGAAAGACTTTTTTTACTAAATGACTTAGGCGATTTAAAAAGCAAATTCCCTCAGGTTGAACACCTTAGTGGACGACTTAGTTTTTTCGGTTTGATCAGTAATGGTGACCTTTCTGTTGGTGGAAAAATTATCGGAGTTGATCCTGTTGGCGAACCTGAGTTCAAAAAAAGCATGCTTCTGACTCAAGGAAGATTCTTTGATGACAGTGGATCTAAAGAAGTCGTTGTCGGAAAACTCCTGGCCAAACAAATGAACGTCAACCCTGGTGATAACATCACGGTTTTAACCAACACAATTGATGGTGTCATGAATGCCATGGATTTAACGGTGTCGGGTGTTTTCTCTGCCGGTATCGATGAAATTGACTCTCAAGTTATGTACCTTCCTCTATCTGTCACTCAGGAAGTTCTTGATACAAAGGCGGTGGATATCGCCGTTTTAAAATTCAAAGAACTTGATATGGCCGAAGCGAGTCTTAAGAAAATTAATACTGAGCTTAAGGCCTCTCAGCCAAATCTTTTTGCCAGATCATGGCGCGAACTTGCCGTTCTCTTTCGTCAGGTTGATAAGTTCTACGGAGTTCAAAACAGTTTAATCGAAGCCATTCTTTTAGCACTGACGTTCCTGGGAATTTTAAACACGGTCAGTATGACTGTCGTAGAAAGAACTGGTGAGATCGGAACACTAAGAGCACTAGGTGAATCAAGAAAAGAAATTGTTTCTCAATTTGTTTTAGAAAGCATTTTACTTGCCATCATCGGCGTCACTTCCGGAATTCTCTTTTCAGGGATCATGATTGAAGTGGTAGAAAAAGTAAAAATCATGACGGAAATGCCAGGAGCTTCAACTCCCTTCCAGATTAAAATTTACTTCATGATGTCTTCGGTGATTTATGCCAGCTGCCTGGCCTCTGTCACAACAGTTGTCGCAACTTTGATTCCTGCCCTTCGAGCTTCACGACTTGATATCGTTGAAGCACTAAGAAAGAATATTTAACTTCTGAGCTATGTATAATCTGATATTTTTAAGCAGACCTCTTTTTCCTGAACGGGAGAAAGAGGTTTTATCAAAGAGCCTTTCAAAATCTCCCCCACTCCTATTCTCCAAATCCTGATGAAGTTCTGCTACAGGCCTTAACATAAAAAAATCTAAAATCTTTTTTTGATCGGCACTCCAGCTTAAGCGTGGAAATTTTTGTTGCCTGTCGACTCGTTTATTCCATGGACAGACGTCCTGGCAGATATCACATCCAAAGATGGCCCCGCTGGTAAGATCCATTTTGGCCGAAGGGGTGGTATCGATTTTAAATTGTTCAATCGTAAATGTACTGATGCAATCCTGGGCAATAATCGTGCGCGATAGTGGGTCTATGGCCTCTGTAGGACAAGCATCTATACAGCGGGTGCATTGACCACAGTGATCTGTTTCCACTGCTCTCGTCGCTAAATTGAGCTTCTGATTAAGCAGTAATGATCCAATGATAAAAAAACTTCCTTCACTGCGATTGATGAGCATGGAATTTTTTCCAAACCATCCAAGGCCCGCTCTCATCGCAAGATCGCGCTCTAAAACAGGGTGAGTGTCTAAAGTTATTTTATAATCAAGACCATGTTCCGCCTTTAATTTTTCACCAATCGCTTCAAGTTTAGTACGAAGTAAGTTGTGATAATCCCCGCCTTCAAATCCCAAGGTATACGACGCTACTTTGAGCCCGTTCCAGTCTGGATTATTTTTTGTTAATTGCTGAAGTTCAAAATGTGCCGGGTGATAAGAGAATAAAAACACCAGGGCCGATTGAAAATCGCTCCAGTGATTTTTTAGGTCCTGACGTTTCTGTTGTCTTTCCCCTTCGAGATAATGAAGAGGAGCATGAGTGCCACGGGACACCCATTCATTATAGGCCGATAGCGTTTGTGGCGCTGATTCTTCGGTATAACCGAAATCCACGACATCAAAAGTTTTAAGCCAATCCATTATGAAAAATGTGGGATAATTTCGATGGCACCTGTTGGGCATGCATCGATGCATGCGAAGTCCATCGCACACTTGCCAATATTTTTTGCTTCAATATAAGTGATTTTTTTCTCATCTTTAGTCACGGCCCAGATTTCATGAGGACAAACCTGGACGCATGCCTGGCAAGAAGCGCAGTTATTCGTGTCTAGAAGGATTTTTTTTTTTCGTCGGAAGCTTCTTCCAATCCTTGAGATCCGCCAATAACCTTCGGTGTATCCTTGATTAATTCAACTTTCACAGAGTTTGAACTCCCTTGAGAGAAGAATTGTCCGTCACCTTTTGTCACGACTAACTTGTCACCGTTTTTTAGCTTTAAGCGGTCTTTTACTTCTTTAAGAACATTTTTCATGAACTCAGAAGACTCTTTTTCCTGATCGATAACAATAAACGGACTCACACCCCAGTATAAACACATACGGCGGGCCACTTGAATTGAGTTTGTAATTCCTAAAACTGGAATGCTTGGTCTGAACTGAGTGATACGTAAACAAGACGCTCCTGATTCAGTCACAGATAAAATTCTTCTGGCACCAATTTTCTCAGCAATCATTGAAGCAGCAACCATAATAGAAGCTGTCACACTTGATAAATCCTGATGTCTTAAAAGTGGACGCTCTTTTGGAGTGCGCTCAGCTTCTCTGACGATACTATCCATCATTCTTACAGTTTCCAGAGGGTATTTCCCTGAAGCTGATTCACCTGAAAGCATAACTGCATCTGTTCCGTCCCAAATCGCATTGGCAACGTCAGAAGCTTCAGCTCTGGTTGGAGTCGGGTTTTCCGTCATACTCTCTAACATTTGAGTCGCAGTGATAACTGGAATCCCGCGGTCATTACATTCTTTAATAATTTTTTTCTGAATTGCTGGAACTAAATGGTTTCCAACCTCAACACCCATATCTCCACGGGCAACCATGATCATATCTGTCACTGATAAAATTTCATCAAGATTGTCTACGGCCTGAGGTTTCTCAATTTTAGAAATGATTGGGATATTCACTTTTAATTCATGTAAAAGTGTCTTCACTTGCATGATGTCTTCTTTTCTACGAACAAAAGAAAGGGCCACGTAATCTGCACCTTCTTTTAAAGCAAACATTAAGTCTTCGCGGTCTTTTACAGTGAATGCCGGAGCAGACACTTCACAATCAGGAAGGTTAATTCCTTTGTTTGATTTAAGTGTTCCACCAGTAATGATTTTAATTTTATACACATCACGATCACGAACAGTCGCAACAGCGGACATAAGCCCGTCATCAAAAAGAATTCTTGCACCATCGTGACAGTCGGCCACAAGGTTTTCATAAATAGTCGGGATGTAACAATCAGCGTATTCAGGGTATTTGTCTTTAAGCTTAGCAGCTCCAATAACCCATTCAGTTCCATTTTCAATTTTAAGTGGCTCAGGAAGTTTATCAACGCGGATTTTTGGCCCTTGTAAATCAGCTAGAATCGCCACTTCATATCCAGACTCACGAGAAGCTTCGCGAATATTTTTAATAACCGCAGAATGGGCCTCATAAGTTCCGTGACTCATATTAATTCGACAGACGTTTACGCCTGCTTCAATTAATTTTGATAACATTTCTTTTGAATTTGTCGAAGGGCCGATAGTAGCTATAATTTTGGCGCGTCTCATTGATGTCCTAGGTAGATAAATTTCTTTATCTACCTAGCTTACCACTAACTACACCTTTTTTGAACGTTCATTTGCAGAACTTGCTAATTTCATATTCTCAATGCGTTGCTCATACTGGTTCCTAAGAGTCGTCTTCTCAAGCTCAGAACTCTTATAAAGTGTTTCGAACTGGGTTTGTGCCTCACCTAAACGAACAGCAAGTTCTTTCTGGTGGTCATTTCTCTCGCGAAGAATCGTATCTTCATATTTTTGAACAATAGAACCTGTTTTTTGTTCAGATAAAGCTTGGTTTCGCTGAATTGTTCCTTCGTACTTATCACGCATCTGGGCAATATCATTTTGCTGTTCTTGTCTTAGACTCTCGAAGGCCATGGCATTGGCCTGCCCTTCTTTTAGCTTTCTTGTCTCTTCTCTACTTTTTACCGACGTCACTTCAGCTTCGGCCTTTCTAGCAATCTGAGAAATACGGTTTTCATAGTTATCAATAATTTTGCTAGTTTGTTTTTCTAAATCAGCAAGCTTTTGCTCATACAATGAATCGCGGATAGTCGCCTGACGGTTAAAGCTGTCTTTCATAGCGATTTTTTCTTCGCTAAAAGCTTTTTTAGTTTTTTCAATGGTTACTGACTTATCTTTTGTTAAGTCTTCTTTAAGTGAATTGATTGTTTCCATATTCTTATCATTCATGGAATTAACGACTCTACCAAACTCAACTCTTTGTTCTTTAATTTTGTTTTTACTGTCACCATTTGACTGAGCAAACTTAGCGTCAGTTTCTTTTTTGACAAGGCCGGCATCAGCTTTAAAGCGTTCCGATAAAGAGTTAAAATTTTCTCTATTTTCATAAACAGTTTTATTTAAAGTCTCATTGGCCTCTGCTTCTTTCTTCGACATGTTTTCGATTTGAGAAGTTTTCATTTCCTTGATTTTATCTCGGAACATCAAGTCCGTTGTCTTTTCTTTTTCCGCGCTAACCTGGTTGCTGCGGTTAATTTCATCATGAGCTGCCGCTAAACGGTTCTCATAAGAAGTCTTAGTTTGTTTTAATTCATCTACTAATGTATCAGCAGATGTCCCACCTTTAATTTTCTGATTGGCAATATTGTTGATGTTTCTTACGTCATCATTGAATTTCTTTTCTAAGTTTTTAGCTTCAGCATTATGAGAGGCATTCATTTTTTCCTGCTCATTAATATTTTTTTGACGGATGTTTTGTTGAAGGTTTTCAAAGTTCTTCATTCCATCGTCACTTTCTTTGCCTTTAAGCTTCATTAGATCAGCAACTCTTTCTTCCTGACGATCTTTAAGCATTTGATTGTCTCTTCCCAGCGTCGTACGAAGATTTTCATTGTCTTGTTTTAAGCGTGAGACTTCTTTATATTTTGAATCAGTCGCATTGACTCTCAGAGAGTCTAATTCTTCTGAGTTTTTCGCCATTAAGGACATGCGGTCAGCGCGTTCGTTGTCACGTGACTTTGCATTTTCAGTCGTCATCTTTTCAGACATTCCACTAATCTTGCTATTGAACTCCGCATCCGAGCGCTTGCTTGCAGTCGTGTACTTGTCCCCCAGGGATTTTTTCACCTGGTCGTGGTAGCGGTTATTTTCATCGAAGCTTTTTTTGTAAGCACTACTTAAGTCAGTAAGCTTCTCGCTAAAATCTGCTTTCGAAGAGTTCTTTTCTTTTTCAAATCTATTCGTATTTTCTTTTAACTTAGTTTTAAATTCTTCTTGTCCGCGGTTAATCGCCGATCTGGTTTTATCAGTGTAAAACTCATTATTGATTTGGTTTTCTTCTTCTAATTTAGTTTTATGTTCAGAGTAGTTCTTAGATTGTTTTTCAATCTTTCCATCAAAATTATCTTTAATGTTTTTAAGGTCGCGGTCGTAACTGCTCTTCAACTCTACCTGAGCTTCACGATAACGATCTTTTGCGGCGACTGATTCTTTAATATCCATAATACCCTTTAAGCGTTGTCCCCTATTGAAACGAGAGGGATTAGCATTAAACAAGTATATAAGATTGGAGGGTGCTTTTGGAGGAGGGCAAAGATGACCTTTGCCCTCTGTAATTAGTCAGGTATTAAGTACTACTTTGCTAGCTCTGAATCGATAACTTCCGAGAAAACCTCAAGTGGTTGAGCTCCACTGATCAATTTTCCATTAATGAAGAAAGTTGGAGTTGACTTGATTCCGATCACTCCACCTTCTGCTACGTTAGCATCGACTTTTGCTTTGAATTTTCCTGATTCAAGACAAGCTTTGAATTCCGCTTCTTTTACGCCTGCTTTTTTAGCAGTAGCGATTAAGTTGTCTTTATCAAGCTTAGATTGGTCAGCAAACATAGCGTCGTGCATTTTCCAGAATAGTTTTGTGTCTTGCTCGTTAGCACACATTGAAGCTTCTGCTGCAATTCTAGCTTGAGCATGGAATGGAAGCGGGTAATGCTTGAAAGCGATTTTAACTTTGTTTCCGTATTTTTTCTCGATAGCTGAAAGAACTTGCGCTCCTTTCGAACAAAATGGACATTGGAAATCAGAGAATTCTACGATCGTTACTTTTGCATCTGATCCACCTTTAAATGGAGCGTCCCCAACGTTTACTTCGAACATTGGAAGTGATGGTTTTTGGATGTAGATTTCTACCGGAGTCTTTTTTGTTTTTTCTGCAATCCAGTTATCAACTGCTACTTTTTTAGATTCAACAGTTAAGTACTCAACGATGCGAGCTTTGATTTCCGGGTTGATTTGGTCTTTTGGAATCTGGCGTTCTTTAATGAAGGCCTCAACTTGAGCGTCCGTAATTTTTACGTTTTTAGCAATGAACTTATCTAGGAATTCGTCATTCGTAAGATTTTTCTTATCTGGATCCTGGTTCATGAAACGCTCTAGAAGCATCGACTGAAGCTTCGCGTACTTAATTTCATAAACTTTTAACTCAGCCTCATAAAGGTCACTTTCGATTCCCTTAACAAGATCTTTTTCAAGAACAGGTTGTCCACCCATAGAGGCAACAATCTCTTTTGAAGGAGCTGGTTTAAAAATAAAATTTGGTTTTGATTGTGCATCTTTATTACATGCAATAACAACAACAGCAACTGCTACAACGGCCACTAGCGGGGATAGTTTTCCCATAAGCTTTTTCATCTTAGTCTCCTACCTTGGATAGATAATTTTAACAGCCAGTAGGATATCGCTAAAAAATCAAGAATGCGAGAGTTCCTCAATAAATTCTTGATACACTTTAGATTTTCCGATCAACTCCTGGTGATTACCCGAGTCGACCACTCGGCCTTTTTCCATGACCAGAATCTTATCGGCCCCGATAATCGTCTCCACTCTGTGGGCAACGATAATGGTTAACGAGAACTCCTGAATAAGTAAAATACACTTTCTAAGGGCGTATTCCAGCTCGGAATCAAGTGCAGAAGAGATCTCATCAAAGAAGACGATGTTCTTTTTTAAGTAACAGGCACGAACTCCGGCCAGAAGCTGTTTTTGGCCCAGAGATAACTTATTAGGGATAATTTTTTCGTAAGCTGAAAGTCCCATGGTTTTTAAATAAGGAATGCTCTCTTCCAGATGCTTCCACTCGCGAAGGAAATGGTCCACTTCCGAAGCAGCAAGCTCGCGCCTTAGGGTGATATTGAAAATCAGAGACTCACTAAAAATATGGGACTCCTGAGAAACAATACTCACCTCACGGCGGTATTCATCAAGGTCACTAATTGTTAAGTGATACTCGCCATCCTGAGATTTCATCGTCAGGTCCACAACTGCTTCAGAAGCAATCAGGTTCCCTGCCAGAATATTGAGAAGTGTCGATTTCCCAGAACCCGAAAGTCCTACGATCCCAATGAGCTCTCCTGGACGCCCTTCAAAATAAATATCCTGAAGTGAAAAGAAGTCTCTGACTTCCTCAACTCCATCAGCATTTTTATTGACTCTTTTTGGATAAGAAAAACTTGGTACACGCACATCAAATTTCACTAGTTTCGAGTGATACTCTTCTGATAGAAGCTGACTTTTTGTCAGGTTCAATTTCAGTGGCATATCATTCAAGAAATGTTGAATGCGATCAATTCCCGTAATTGCTCTTTGGATATTGGCAATCTTGCCGGAAATTTCTTTGATGGGACTGATTGACCTTTGAATTAAATCTACGATAGCAAAAATAAGAGCTGCTTCGGTTAATCCAGAAAATGGAAAGACAAAAATAAGCAGGGCCAGAAGAATTGGATAAAGTGATTCTGCTAAAGCGTAATAAGCAGCATCTAAGTTGTTGGCCTGGTTTTGTTTTTGAAGGAAGTCTTCGAAAGCTACGTTTGATTTCTCTGAAGCGTAGTTATCGTGACGAGTGTAATACATCTGAGAGAATCCTCCCAGAACGTTTGCTGTCACTCGATTGACTTTCGCCTGAGCATTTCTTAAACGCATGAATACATCACGCATTAACTGACTTCCCCAGATCAGACCAAGTGTCGCTAAGATTTCTGTCCCACTGATGAAAAATCCAGTGAACTTGTTAAGCGTAATGAATCCCACTAAACATGAAATAACAAAACACAGATCGATAAAGATCCCAAAAGATCCTGAAGTAATTAAATCTCTGATAGCTTCTGTATCAGACATAATACGCGAAAGGATTTCTCCCTGCGGGTATTTTTCACTGTCGTGTTCATTGCTCGAAAGCCATCTGCCATAAGTTTGAGTACGGGCGTATTGAATCAGTAAGCGGACATACTTATTCACGGCAAGCTGATAAATAACTCGGTTGAAATAAACGGCCACAAAGTTAATGAATAAAGCAATCAGTGCTTTATCAAAAAGTGCGTCGTTGTCATAAGTCGCAGAAAGATTTGCGATTAACTTGGGAGTTAAAACCCCAAGCCATGCAGAGATCGCCAAGCATACTAGTACAAGTACCAGCATGAACTTTGAGCCCTCAAATAAAAATAAACTATACCATTTGTTTTTGGAAGTATTCATACGTCTTACTATTTTCTCTTAAAAGTGTTGATACCACGCCCTCTTCGACCACTCCGCCTTCTTTATCTAAAAAGATCAGATAGTCAGAATGCCTGACGGTTGAAAGTCTGTGACTGGTTAAAATAACCGTCCTGTCTTTCATAATTGGATGCTTCTTAAGCTCCAGAATAATTTCTTTTTCTAAAATTAAATCGACTGATGAAAATGGGTCATCCCAAATCAGCAGGTCTGATCCACTCATAATGCTTCTGACTAAACTTAAACGTTTCGCCTGTCCGCCGGATAAACGTTTACCGTTTTCTCCTACTTCAAGCTTCATTAAGTTTTCTAAGTTGGGCTCAAGGTAATCAAGTCCCAGAACTTTTAAAATTGATTTAGCACATTCTCTTTCTTCATGAGTTTCTTTTTTACCAAGGAAGATATTGCGCTCAAGTGAATCGTTGAAGATATAAGGATCCTGCGCGACTAAGCTGATACTTTTTCCACGCTGGCGCAGTACTTCAGAGAGCTTTATTAAAATTTCACTTTTTCCATGCCCGGTTTTGGCGACCAGAACGTTCCAGGCGCCGGGCCTGAATGTCACGGCCAGGGAACTCTCCCAGAAAGGAATGTTGAAATTATTATCAGGAAGAGCAGTGTTTAAATTTTTAAGTTTTTCTTCTGCTTCAATTCCCGTTGTAAGAGTCACATCTAAATTCTTCAAGCGATCCCATGAGGCACTTGATCTGGCCACGACGACACCAATCCATGAAAGGTATCCCATCGGCTCCATAAATAAGAAAATGAAACCTGAAAATAAAATCAGAGATGTGGCACCAAGGTGATTGTCTTTAATAATCGAAGCACCCCATAACATCGAGAGCCCTACTCCTAGTGCAATTAAAGGCATCGAAATCGATACACCTAAACTTGAACGATAGAAATAATAAAGTTCTTTGAGAGATAATTCAGAAAAGAGTTTCATGAAAGACTCTTCAGAATGGAAATTCTTAATGGTTCTCTTTCCAACATAACTTTCCATGATCAGGTTTTGAACTTCCCCTTGCATGTCTTGAGTGAGTTTAAAATACTTACGGTTTTTCGAAACAACCACTGTAAAAATAATGAAAGCACACAACATCGGAGTCAGTGCGATTAACAGATGAGCATTGAAAGCAATCATCTTAGGGACTAAAACGAAAAATGCGATGATAAAGTTCGCACCTTGAAGACCAACAAAACCAATCAGTGCTCTGATCTGATCAATATCCCCTGAAAGGTACTGAAACAGCTGTCCTGAGTTTAAATGGCGGAATCTTTGAGGAGTGTTCGATTCTAATTTTTCTAAAAGCTCCGAACGAAGAAATTTTTGTAATAATCGTGCCGGATAGAAAAATAAAATACGCGAAGATGTTCTGAAAACAATAATTCCCAGCGCACATAAGAAAAATAAACTTGGTTTTAACTCATTCGAATCTTTTGCCACGAAATCGGCCAGTTCTTTGGCCATAAAAGGCAGCTGACTTTGAATTTCATGAGTCGCAATCAGAGCGATAACACCAAAAAAATAATAAACTTTAAATTCTTTGAGCTGTTGCCAAAGCATTCCGGTAAAACTAAGGAGCATTCGATTTTTTTGCATAGGTAAATATAATGAGGAACGCTTCACAAGGCACGAAAAAAACTCGTCAACACGGAGCGGAAAGTTTGACAGTAGAATTAATCGCTTTTACTATGAGGTTACTTTTTTATCTCTAGTCGGATAGCTCAGTGGTAGAGCGCTTGGTCGACATCCAAGTGGTCGTAGGTTCGATCCCTATTCCGACTACCATTTCTTAATAATTGAAACATTATCCACACTAAATTCATTTAAACTATATCCAAGTCAAATTTGCTTCTTATATAATTCTTTCAAATTAGTAGGAGTGTTTATGAAAAAGTTAATGGCATTAGTCACATGTTTGATCTTAAGTAATATTGCGTGCGCAAGTAATGATCCCTTTGGAATTGAAACTCAAGCTTGTGTAAAAGAAGAAGTAAAAAAACAATTCACCCCTTTAGCAAAATTTGATTTTTCACATGTTTCAACGGTGGCCTCAGATGAAAGTAATTTTGAATATATTATGATTCTTTCAAACCCTGAAACTAATCAATACGTAGATAGAATTTTTATTTCAGTTAAAGATGCTGATTTTTCAAATGCTGTCTTAACTATTCTACCGAGTTTCAAGAACAGACTTAATCTACAGAATTGTTTTTAATTAAAACGGGAGCCTATCTATGAAATTTATTATTGTTTTATTGTTACTACAATCATCACTGGCCTTTGCTGCTAAAAAAACTACTGAGAAAGACTTATCCCTTTTAGGAAGAATTGACGAAAGTAGCTTAAAAATGGAACCTACTCTTCCAAAAAATAATGACACTGAAACTAAATCTACATTTTCGATGAGCTGCAAAGACTCTGCGGGAAAAGTCTTCAACAAAGAAGAGCCCGGATATGATGCGTGCCTTGCTGGAATTAAAGCTCAACACGATATGAATAAATTAAATCCAGGACAGATGAAAAAAGACAACACTAATACAAACAACGCTACTTTTAATTACCAAATTGGTCAGTAAAAATCATTTTAACTGCCTCACTACGATGGGGCAGATTTAATTTTTCCTACAAATTTAAAGACAAATGAACAGTGAAAATCGATCCAGCACCTAGATGGCTTTTTACATTAATGAAACCATCATGGGCCTCAATAATTTGATTAACAATATAAAGACCTAAACCTAAGCCGTTTGCTTCGGTCCCTGTGGCCCTCTCGAATCTCTGAAAAATTCTTTCTACGTTTTCTTCAGCGATGCCGATACCATGATCCTCAACGGTAACTACGGCATGCTCGTCACCTTTACGCACATGGATTTTAACCGGCTTCCCATCCCCATATCTGATAGCATTCGTTAAAAGGTTAGTGATGACTTGCCCAATTCTTAATTTATCCCAGCGCCCGATTATCGACTCACATGAATTCATTTCAATATGCACACCGGCCGCTTTAAAAAGCATCAATTGCCCTTCATAAACTTCACTGATTAATAATGAAAGATCACAATCTTCAAAATTCATTGTCAGCTGACCTGAACTAATACGCGAAACATCCAGCATGTCATCAATCAGGCGATTAAGTCTCAAGATTTGCTTGCTATCGGAATCAAACATCTTAATTAATTTTTCTGGAGTAAACGCCGAGAGTGAACCTTTTTCAAGGCTTCTTTGTCTATTTTGTGCCTGGAGTTTTAAAACAGTTAGCGGAGTCTTCAATTCGTGAGTGGCAATCGCCATGAATTCCTCTCTGGCACGATTGGCCTGCTCCAGCTTGTCTCTGATTATATTGAGAGCTTCAACTTGTTTTTCCAGCTCTTTTTTATTCTGGTGCATTTCCAGAAACACTTTCACTTTGCTTTTTACGACATGGGGATCAAGTGGCTTTCGAAGAAAATCGACTGCCCCACTTTCATAACCTTTGAAAGCGTATTTTTCATCATTGGCCGTCGCTGTCACAAAAATAATGGGAATATTTTTAGTTTTTTTAGTTCCACGCATGAATTCTGCAAGCTCAAATCCATTCATGCCTGGCATTTGTATATCTACTAAAGCGACAGAAAAATCGTGTACGACCATTAACTCTAAAGCTTCATTCCCGGATTGTGCTTCCAGGATATTTATATTTTCTGTCTTTAAAAGCTCTGTTAATGCAAATAAATTTTCTTTCACATCATCAACAATTAAAATATCGAGCTTCTCTGTAATATTCGATCCGTGCATAAAACTTCCAAAAATAGTGTGCAGATATTATTTGCACAGTTTAAGTTCCGGTAAGCAGTAAAGCTTCTTTAGCTAAGGTGCCCACACCCGTAGAATAGAAAATAGTTTTTCCAGATTAACTGGCTTAGAAAGATAGTCACTCGCTCCCGCCTGAAGACAAATCATCTGATCTTCTTTCATCGCTTTTGCAGTGACAGCAATGATAGGAAGATTATCGAATTTTTTTTGTTTTCTGATTCTTCGGGTTGCTTCAAGCCCATCCATTTCCGGCATCATTACATCCATGAGAACCAAATCTATTTTTGAATCCTGCTCAAGTTTATCCAACGCCTCATAGCCGTTTCTTCCAATGACAATCGTGGCACCTTGTTGCTCAAGAGCACTGGTAAGTGCAAAAATATTCCTGATATCATCATCCACTAAAAGGATTTTCACTCCTTCAAAAGACTGCTCCAGTCCTCGGTTATTTTTAAGCATAAGTCTGCGTGCTGGCGACATTTCCGATTCTGGCTGATGAAGAAATAATGTTACTTCATTGAGAAGCTTTTCTGAAGACCCTGCTGTTTTAACAGTAATGGACTGGGAATGATGTCTGATTTTTTCTTCTTGCTCACGTGAAATGGGGCTGCCGTTATAAATAATAACGGGAGGAATGGAAGTAATATTTGCATGCATAATTTGACTTAAGACTTGCTCGGCCGACATATCGGGCAAGTTAGGATTCATGATCATACAATCAAAAGCATTGTCTTTAAGTGCAATAACCGCTTCTGCAGCTGTCGCGACTTTTGTAAACTTAATGCCTTCGTCTGATAAAAGATGGCAGATATTTTTTATTTGGAACTCATTTTCTTCAACAATTAAAACTTGATGAATATCTTGTGAAAACTTAGCTTCTAATTTTTCAAATACATTTTTTAGTTCTTCACGCTTGGCAGGCTTGAACATGTAACCAATGGCCCCCATGCGAAGGGCAACCTCCGTATAGTCCTCTACTGAGATCACATGCACTGGAATATGGCGCGTACTCGGATCTTTTTTTAATCTATCAAGAGTCACGAGTCCCAGGTGGTCTGGAAGTCTCATATCAAGAACGATAGCATCCGGTTTATACTCTATGGCCATCTCAAAACCTTCATCGGCCCCTTGTGCCACTAGACACTTATATTGTAATTCATGAGCTAGATCAAAAAGAATTCTAGAAAACTGAGGCTCATCTTCAATAACTAAAATTGTCGGCCCCGATTTAACATCGTCAGAACGATCATCCTCAAAAGGTGGAGACATAATTTTCTCAAAATTTCTTTGCTTAACTTTATCCTTCTCTAAAATACTCACAGAATGGGCAGAATAAAGTTTGGAAGGTGTTGTAGCTATCAACTCTTCATTATAAAATTCTGGCAAAATCAGGGTAAAGCAGCTTCCCTTTCCAGGACTACTTGTGACCTTAATGCTTCCACCTAAAAGTCTGGCAAGATCTCTTGAGATTGAAAGCCCAAGACCAGTCCCTCCAAATTTTCTATTCGTTGTCCCATCGGCCTGCCTGAAAGCTTCAAAAATAATTTCCTGCTGCTCTTTAGGAATTCCGATTCCTGAATCTGTCACCTCAAATCCAAGATGTTCGTTTGAGTGATGGAATATCCTGACTTTTACTGAACCAACTTGAGTAAATTTAAAAGCATTTGAAATAAGATTTTTTAGAATCTGATCCAGTCGCTGACGGTCTGTTTGAAAAAATTGTGGTAAATTATTTTCACAGGTCACTTCAAAATTGACAGTTTTTTCATGCGCCAGAGTTTGAAAAGTCTGCTTCAGTCCATCAATCACTCTCGATAAAAAGACATCCTCTACTCTGATATCAAGTTTTCCAGCTTCTACCTTTGAAAGGTCTAAAATATCATTAATAAGATTTAGTAAATCGTTGCCGGAAGAATAAATAGAGCTCGCATACTTAATCTGATCTTCAGTTAGATTTCCTTTGGCATTATCCATTAGAAGCTTGGCCAAAATCAAAGAACTGTTAAGGGGCGTTCTTAACTCATGCGACATGTTGGCAAGGAACTCAGTTTTATACTGACTACCTCTTTGAACTTCAGTGGCCTTCTCTTCAAGTAAAACCTGTGCTTTGTTTAGTTCTTCCTGTTGAGTTTGAAGCTTATCATTTAATGTCTGCGACTGCTCAAGCAGCTCCTGAACTTTATTTCGAACATCAGAAGTATTAATAGCAATTCCAATATTGGCCGAAACGTGACTTAAAAAAGCTCTTTGATGTTCAGTAAATGGATAAAGAGATCCGAGCTCAATGACTCCATTGACTTCATTTTCATAAAGAATCGGACAAATCAAAAGTGACCTGGGAATCAATTCCCCAAACGTCGATTGAATTTTATTAAAGTAGCCGGCCGGTACATCTTCAATCAACAAAGTGCGCTTTTCTAATGCAACCTGGCCGATAAGACCTACACCGAATTTAACAGGCTTTTCAGTTCCTTCCATTTCAGGTAAGGCATACCCACTTATGCGCTTAAGTGTTTTATCACCAGACACCAGATAGAACGCTCCAATTTGAGCATTCGTAAATGGAACTAAATGGCTTAGAATACTTTGCCCCAAACGCGATAAATCCTGCTGCCCACGCATACTTTCTGAAAGAGCAATCTGCCCTTCACGTAAATAATCCAACTCGCGAAATTTTTCTTTCAGTGAAGCTTCATGCTGCTTTCTTTCCGTGATGTCACGCTCAGTAGTGGCAATTCCTGTTAGCTTTCCCTTATCGTCTGTCAGTTTAGTATTGGTCAACCACACATCGATGATCTCACCATTTTGATGCTTTCGTTTAGTTTCTAAATTGGGAACCAGCTCGCCCCTTTTAAGAGAAGCAATAAATTGTCTTGCTTCTTCTTGATATTCATCGGGAACAGTATCGACAATATTCATATTCAAGGCTTCGGCCTCTGAGTAACCATACATTTTTTCTGCGCCACGGTTCCATGCCAGAATGTTTCCTTCCAGATCCTGGAAAGTAATTGCATCGTTGGAATCCTGAATAACTGTCGCCATACGACGAAATTTTTCCAACGTAATTTTTTGTTCTGATAAAGAAGCTTTCGAATCTTTTAATTTTGGAATTGCTTTATTTTTTTGCTGAGTCGGAACATTTTTTTTGGCCATTTTTTACTCTAAAATATTTACGTTGAATCAAAGAATCTTTGATTCGCTGACATTGAACTTAGGGAGGCGGGCCTTGACCAAAAAGGAGAAAGTAATGAACTTTTGGGATATGAATTGTTATTCACTTACACGCTAGCTTAATAAGCAAACATTAGCTAATTAAACCGCCTAGGATTGAAGAAGTTAGCTTATTTTATACTAATTAAATGAGAGGCGAGCTTCTTCCAGAAAGTTAGAGCATAAGTACAAACTATATACTCGGTCTTTCCCAAATAGATCATTGAGTCACCTGATCGTAGATAGCACCTAAAAGCTCCTTTTTCTTTTTTACAACACAGCAACACTTCGTTCCGATGAATCTCTATACCAACCCCTCTGTTAGTTATAATCTGGCAAAAAATTTAAGGAGAACTTATGAAATACCCTTTCTTAATTGCAGCAACATTACTTTTAATCTCTTCAGTTAATGCAGCAGAAAATACTGAATGGACTTGCCTCTCGGCAGATAAATCAGTGTCACTAGTGATCAATCACGAAGAGTCTTCTTACACGGCCCAAGGCCTGGTGACTGTCGCAAACATCAGAGTCCCAATGCCATGCCAGGTTACTGGTGCAGCTTTCATGTGCCTGGAAAATACTGATCAGGCAGAACGTCTTGGAGCAGCTATAGGGGCAACAGCGGAAGGTCAATTCAGTGGGTATGTATATATTCATAATAAAGTGAATGGTTTTCAAAAATTCGCTGATATTACATGCACTAAAACAAAATAAGCTCCTTTTTTAAATACCTGACTATTTAACTATTTTCATCAACATGCCCGAAACGTTATTATCTCCTTTTAGGAAATAATAACGTGAAAGCTCTCTTAACTCTTTTCTTAATCCTAACCACCAACACTATGAGTGCTGACGATATTCTATATAAATGGACTGGCACTAAAAACAAATTTTGCATGGCCGTCATGCCTAATGGAAAGACTCAAAAAGTCGATCACATTAAATGCATTAACAACACACTCACATGCACTCCGATTGTCAAAGATCCATTGGATAGTCAGGCCCGCACATTCATCGACGGAGTCCTTAAAAAAATAGTTCCTGATATTTTAACTTTAAAAACAGGCGATGAAGTTCCGAAACAAATCATCCAGGAAAAAGACTCTCGCACTATTGGCATAAGTCTGGTGGCAAGACTTAAGGAGAAAGATAAAGCAATAAAAGAAAGTAAAAACTCTTACGATTTTTATCGAGACACTGAAATACAGCTGGCCTTTAGTGACAAGAATTTTGATAGCATCAGAAGAGGCTGTTTTAGAAATCAATTTCAAACAAATTCCTCAAAAGGCTTTGCTTCGCGCTCAAAGCGCCAAAGAGCAGAGACAATTCTTATCGGTGCTAATATTGATGGAAATGCCAAAGTCCTGACTGATCCAAATGATAAGAGCCATCGCATTCGCCCTAAGTATGCCTATCTGGTTCCGACAAAACCAATGGAAGACGTCTCTCCTCTGTCTTATTCAGAAAGTTATGGGAACATCTATGCTGTCATGAAAAGTGATGTGAAAGACCGCTCGACCTTTACGGCCCAGGACTCTTTAAAAGTTATAGGCCAGGCCATTCCTCTAAATACCAAAGCAGACTATAAAGAAATTCGAAAAGATAAAACTGACTACTGGGAAGCTCAAATATGGGGCGATGTATGCTTCAGTGATGTTTCACATTTTATCGTCAACTGTCCTGAGAAAATAAACTACCAAGTCGACTCTGCAAAAATAAAAAACTATAACCTGGTATCAGACGAGACATTGGCAAAAATGAAAGAGACAGGAATCCCTGTATATCAGTGTAAAAAAGAAAAAAAAGGCGTTAATACAATTTTCATGGCCGGTGAAATTATTTCTGCAGAAAATAATTCAACAAGAAAAAAGGACGAGGCCCGTTCCAATACTGGATCAAGTTTTCCAGATAAATAAAAGATCAGTTAATTTTTAATTATACAAACTTCCATATCCTTTCCTACTTAATACAAAAAACTCCGAATCATTTTTAAGAAGTTCACCTAAGCAACTTCACTATTGTTAATTAATCCTGACACTTTTAAATAAATAAAATTACTTTCACTGCATATTTGAATACATAACCTACACTTTTTGATCATTATGATATTAATCATATTTTAAAAATAGAGTTTCATTCATTATTAAACTCTACTTTAAATATTATTCATCAAGGATATACTTTGGCACACTCACTTGGGCGAAAAATCTCTTTTGGACAAATTGTATCTTTTCTCTTTTTCTTATCCTTTGCTGCCTTTGTCATTTTTTATTTAAGTAATATAAAAAGTACGAATCTGAAAAATCTTAAACTCAATTTTTCACATTATAGATATTCTCAAAAAACGAAAATTCACGTCGTACAAATACAACAATTTATTTCTGACATTGGTGCAACTCGAGGTGAAGATGGTCTGGATGACGGTTTAAAAGAAGCAGAGAATAATTATCGAGCACTTTTACAAAACATTGATGAAGAAAGAAAGCTCGCCAGCGAAAATAATAATCAAGAGATGATGGTATCGCTTGATACTATAAAAAAATTATCCGATTTATATTATAAAACGGGTGTGACTATGGCCAATCTTTACATAACAAAAGGAACTAAGGCCGGAAATACTTACATGCCTAATTTCGACAAGGCATCATTAGAATTACAGAAAGAAGTCGATGCTTTTTTAAAGCAAGCAACCGTAAACTTTACAGAAGATATCAACAAGATAGCTCAAGATATAGAACTTATACTTCGCTTATCTATCTGGGCCCCTCTCGCCGCCCTCGTTGGATTTAGCATCTTTAGTTATAATTTTATTAAAAAGCTCACAAGACAGCTCAGTGAATTAACTAATGAACTCAACCAGACAACACCTCTTCTTATTAATTCATCTGACTCTATGAAATTCCTTAGTGCTGAGCTTTCAACCTGTGCAACTCAACAGGCAGCAGCGGTACAAGAGACGGCCGCAAGTATTGAAGAGATAGCCGCAATGATCGGAAGAAATTCAGACAATGCCAACAACGCGAAAGTATCATCTCAGGAAAGTCTTGAATCAGTCAAAAGCGGACAGAAAGCACTAGTCGAAATGCTTAATGCCATGAACGAAATCAGTGAAAACAATGATTCTTTTAACTCATTCATGTCAAAAAATAATGCTGAATTAAGCGAGATGGTTCAGGTTATTAAGAACATTGCTGATAAAACAAATGTTATTAACGACATTGTTTTTCAAACCAAACTCCTATCTTTTAATGCATCTGTTGAGGCGGCCCGCGCCGGCGAGCAAGGAAAAGGATTTGCGGTAGTAGCTGAAGAAATTGGAAACCTCGCTCAAATGAGTGGAAGTGCTGCCAATGAAATAAAGATTCAACTCGATGAAAGTATCAACAAGGTTAATAAGATTGTCTCTACAACTAAATCTCAAGTAGAAATCCTGATTCATGATGGAAAAGATAAAATTGCACTTGGGATTGATAAAGCAAAACAATGTGATCTTATTTTGAACGAGATCAGCAATGCCTCAGCTTCCGCCCAGTCTTTAGTTTCAGAGGTGGCCGGTGCTTCCAGAGAGCAGTCGCAAGGAATTGATGAAGTCAATAAAGCAATGGGCCTAATTGATGAGATAACAAATAAAAATAGTGCTGCCTCGCAAAGCGTTTCTGAAAATGCAAATCAAGTTATGCAGCTCTCGACTTCTGTAAAAGATACTGCGACAAAGCTTTTTACTTTAATCAATGGATAATGTTTTCAAAAAAAGATTTTCACCTGTTTGTTCTTTCACCTGACACAAATAAATGCCAAATCAACATTAAGAAGTTTACCTAAGGAGTTAAGGTAATTTCACTATCTCCTCATTATTTAATACATCCACCACAATTTAGTTTCCCCATCCTTAATAAGACTAAACTCACCCTAGCGACTCACGACAAGTGTCTCAACAGGGGAACTTTATGAAAAAATTATTTATTATTTCAATTATTCTTATAACGATAATCTCGCTAACTGCTTGTGGTAAAAAAGCAGATACAACGGGAAGCGGAAATACATTTTCACTAAAAGGATCTGGTTCTTAATTATTATTTGCAGTAAAAAAATTATTAACCATTAAAGGATCAATTTATGAAAAACATTTTTAAAACCTTTCTCATTGTAAACTGCTTATCAATACTGCCGGTCGCTCATGCTGTAGACAACGCCGGAGATATTGGCCTGTCTGCAAGTGCTCTCACTTTTAAAGTTTATAAGATGGCCGTTTCAACCAGTGCTCTTTGCACCGACCTCATCACTGTTGTCGACAATGGAAATACTCCCGTTGCCGTTAATTTTTTATCTAACCCGGATCTTGGTAATGGCGTACTGGCCAATGGAACATACAATTGTATTGTTATTGAATTTTCAGATGTCCTATCCTTCACACCAAGCACCACATCGACCAGTGGGAATTGCGTTGCCAGCACTCCACGCAACCTGGATATCTGCCGCTCTGATAACGGTGGTTCCAGCAAGCTGATTGATGGATCTACTACGAGCTGTACAGGAACGAATGGGGCCAATGCAGGGGTTTATGGGACACCTGGGGCAGACCGTGTATCGATTTACCTGTCGACAGGTGTAACGACTGGAGGTAATGATGCTTTTAATCCTCCACTTACTTTAGGTGTAAATACTCACGGATTTAACTTAGCGTCTCCGCTAGTTATCACTGGAACTTCATCTGGAAAATTTACAGTTAATCCTACTGGAAAAGTTTGCGATTCAGCACACTCGACTTGTGGTGGAGTAAGTGGAACGTGTGGTATGGAGCCACCTGTATTTAGTTTTTCAAAATTATAATAAAAAAAGGGCCTCTAAGAGGCCCTTTTTTATTCATGAAACTTCTTTTCTACTTTTTTTTTGATTGGTCAGTAACGTAATCCTCTCGGCAATATTCCCCAACGACTCTGTAAACTCCGCTGCACCAATATTGATCGCCTCTTTCGGCATACCAAATACAACAGATGTCGCTTCATCCTGAGCAATGGTTCTCACTCCAAGATTTCTAAGCTCCAGCATCCCTTTCGCCCCATCTTTCCCCATTCCAGTTAAGATAACAGCAACTGTATGCGTGTAGATATTCTTAGCGACCGTCATAAACATGTAATCAACTGAAGGCTTAAAACGATTCACTGGAGCATCATCGTTGATCTCAACAAAGACTTTCCCATTCTTTTGAACCATCTTCATCTGGAAGCCACCAGGAGCGATTAAAACGCGGTTCTGCCTTACTTCATCACCATCTTCTGCTTCTTTCACATCAAAGGGACAAAGCTCGTTCATTCTCTTGGCAAAGGCCAGTGAGAAGACAGCAGGAATATGCTGAACAATCAGCATCGGAGGAATTTTATTTGGAAGCGCAGTCAGGATCTCTCTGATTGCTTCTGTTCCACCTGTTGATGAACCAAGAACAATAAGCGAATCCAGATTACACAGCTCTTTAGTCTGGACTGCTTGAGTCCTTTCTCTTCTGCTTGTTTTATTAACATTGGCCATGGCCGCTGTTCTTACCTTTTCCAAAATGAAAGGTGTCACGCTGGCGATTTCTGACATTTCCGGTTTTTGAATATAGTCGACGGCACCGTTTTCAAGAGCGTCTAAAACCATCGGCCCTTCGGCCATACTGATTGAGGAAATCATCACCGTTGGAATGTAATACTTAGGTGCGATAATCGTTTTTAATAACGTTACCCCATCCATTTCCGGCATGTGAATATCAAGTGTAATAACGTCTGGCTTATGTTTTATAATAAGTGCTTCGACTTCAGAAGGTCTTTCTGCCATCGCACATACTTCAAACATGGGGTCACTTAAAAAGATCTTAGATAAAATTGTTCTGATGGTTTTTGAGTCATCAACAATTAAAACTTTAAATTTTGAAGGCATCACTTTCGGTGTGAAAGCAGATGTTACAGTTGGAGCTGCTCCTTCTATCGATACGCGCACTTTATTAATCTCAGGAAGGAAACAAACTTCCACCTGGGTTTCTTTATCGACTTTTTTGATCGATTGAAATTTCTTCTGATCAAAAAAGCTGCTTACTTCAGCAATTGATTTTTTGGCACCAATCACCTTCATCTCTACTTTACTCAGATCATGTGCAAAATATTCGCTGACTTCAGCAAATATTTTTTCAAATACTGGTTTACCAAGATCACTTCTCTTTACATAAACTCCAAAACAATCATTAGATGAATGGTGAAAAGAAAGAAAAGCGTCACCGGGAAAAAGAGCTGTTAAAAACTCCCCCCCATCTTTTTTCGTCTGAATATGTAGTGATCTCATCTTTTTCATAAACGATTACTTTGTACTCAGGTAACGGCATGACATATACGGAAAGCTTGTCGCCGGGACAACATCTGAAGCATAGGCCTTCAACGGATGTTTAGCGTTTCCTTTTTCACCTAAATCTTCAAGTAACAATTCAACTCCACGCCATGCTGAGACTTGCTTAGCTGCATGAGCAGATGTATTTCCATACGCCATAATCGACGTTGGCATAGTTCCATATTTACTGTGAACCATTGAGAAGTATTTCTTAAAATCTACAAAGTAAATTGTATTTGGAGCAAGTTTTGTCTCCATGCTATCAAAAAACACAACAGATTTTTTAAAATCTCTTTGATGCTCTTTTACAATCCCTTCTAAAATCTCTCCGGCACCTTCAAAGAAAATGAAAGTTGGCGGTTGAGAGTTATCTGTTTCATTAAAAAATGCTTTGAACATTGGAAGATCAGAAAGAGATCCCAGCATCACACGCATTTTCTTTTCAGGGTTAGCGATCACAAATGTCTTCTGGTTTTCTTTATCAAAAGAAGAAACCATTGGACGTTGTGCACTTCCTGCAATTGATTTTAACTTCGTTCTAATCTCTTCTCCACGCTCTTCAAGGTTCGTTAGAGCAGGCTTTTCTACGTAGTCCGTAGCACCAAACTTAAACGCTCTCATTGCTGTATCAGAGTCCGCTCTTGAGGCCGATGAAATAATCATGACCGGAGGGTGAGATTTCGTATGATTTTTTTCCAGATAAGCAATACCATCCATTTCCGGCATGTGAATATCGAGAGTCATTAAATCGATTTTTATAGTTTTCATTTTTTCCATGGCATCTTTACCGTTGATAGCTGTCGCTACCACTTCAAATCCATGTTCTGGAGTTAACACTTTCTTTAGAAGTGTAAGGATACTTGGTGAGTCGTCCACACACATAACTCTTAAAATTTGTGGTTGGTACGACACTGGTGATGGGGCCACTGCTGCACTTCTCATTGGAAGAACATTTCCAGCGGCCGCAGGTGTCGGTGCTTTAGCGGATGCAGTCGGTGTTGCTGCTTTATGCATATAAGCTGATGGCCCGATTGAATTAATCTCAAGCTTCATTCCCGATAGCGGCTCTGAAATCCCCGAGAAATAAACACCGTGCGGATGAAGTCTCGCGATCAGCTCTTTTGAAATCGCTTCGATCTGAGGAGTTTCAAAATAAATAAAAACGTTACGGCAGAAAATGACATCAAATTTTTGATCTTTAACTGCTTCAGAAACTTTCAGTAAGTTTCCTGGTTTGAATTCACACTTTGATTTAAGGTTTGATTTAACCTTAGCGTACATGGCGATATCGCCTGTCCCCTTTGCCCAGTTATTCCCCATGAAGTTCATAGGAATTTCTTTGATTTCATTGTGGTGATAAACACCGTTGTTGGCGATTTTAACCGACTCCCCATCGATGTCCGTTCCTAAAATTTTAAATGACATTGAAGGGTCAATTTGCGGGATATGAAAATCCAGGAACATTGCCAGTGAATACACTTCGTGTCCACGTGAGCAAGCTGCCGACCAAACCGTTAAATTTTTATCTCCACGCTTTTTTGCTCCAGCAAGTAACTCTGGGAGTTTTGCTTTTAAGATTTCAAAATGCGGGAATTCACGGAAAAAGAAAGTATGGTGGGTCGTAATAAGTCCTACAAGAATGTAAGATTCATGATCAAGGTTTTGATCAATATACTTAACATACTCGTCAGCAGTTTTAAGTCCTAATTCCATCATGCGTTTTTTTACACGCGTCTCAACCATATAAGCTTGTTTATCACCTAAACGGTTACCTGAAATTTTATGTACAACATTCGAAACTTTTTCAATTAAATTTACGAAGTCTTTACTAATTGTACCAACTGCCGCCTGACTCATACGATTCCCCAACACCTTTTTAATTCAAACTTTAATTAAGCGGCCTTCTTCATTCCACTGATTGCTTCAAGATCTTTAAGGTCTAACACCTTAGCGATATCCAGAAGAATAGTAAGAGAGTGTTCTTTCTTATAAACACCAAAGATAAAATGCGTGTTAACCTGGTGCTCAACTTCCGGCATTTCACTTACATCTTCAGAAGAGAAAGCTAGAACTTTGTTGATTGAATCGACAACCACACCAATGTTCATTCCACCAATATCAACGATGATAACTGCTTCTTCTTTATCCTGACGAGCGTCTACTTTTAATTTTTTTCTTAAATCTACAACCGAAATAACCTGTCCTCTTAGGTTCATGATCCCAAGAAAATGAGCTGGTGATTTAGGAATTGGCGTTGTATCTGGAACTGAAATTACCTCTCTCACCATTAGAAGTGGGATTGCATAATCTTCGTTTCCAAGACTAAACTCGATAAAACGGCTTAGTTCATTTGTTGATGTCTTTTTCATTTTTGTTACGTTATCTTTTTCCATTTGATTCTCCCTATGCGGCCATGTCGTCTATAAAAGTTGATTTTTTCTTCTTCATTGATCCTGCAAACAATTCAATTAAATCCAAGATGAATGCCGGGCGTCCGTCTCCAAGAATCGAGCTACCCATGAATCCTTTTTGGTTCTTAATTTCTTCACCCAACTTCTTAATAACAACTTGTTGTTGGTGTAAAATATCGTCAACCAGTACTGCAAAACTTCTCTCATTCGTGTTAACGATGATCGCGATTTGTTCGTGCAGTGGTTTCTCATTAAGATTTCTTTGAAGTGCTTTTGAAATCTTAAATAGCGGGATAACTTCCCCTCTGATTTTCAAACAGTCACCCACACCATTTACGTGGTGAACGATATCAGCTGTCGGAGAAAGAGACTCATACACTTGTCCCAGAGGGATAATGTATCTTTCATCACCGATTTTCGTGATCATTGCTTCGATAATCGCCAGAGTTAATGGAAGAACAACTTTGAATTTTGATCCTTTCCCGATCTCTGTGATAACTTTTACTTCCCCAGAAAGTTTTTCGATGTTGGTCTTAACAACATCCATCCCAACTCCACGTCCAGAAATTTCTGAAACTTCTGATTTCGTCGAGAATCCCGGGTGGAAGATTAAATTTACGATTTCTTCTTCACTCATTGTAGCGTTTGCTGAGATCACACCTTTCTCAATCGCTTTTTCGCGAATGACTTTTGCGTTGATCCCTTTTCCGTCATCGCTGATTTCGATAACAAGGTTATTTCCTTCGTGGAACGCTTTAATCGTTACCACTCCAGCTTCATCTTTACCGGCAGCAAGACGACCTTCAGTCGACTCAAGACCGTGGTCAACAGCGTTTCTTACGATGTGAACTAGTGGATCCGCTAAATGCTCTAATACTGTTTTATCAATTTCTGTCTCTTCACCCACTAACTCCAGGACAACTTTTTTATCAAGGGCCTTAGAAGTATCGCGGACAATTCTTTGCATCTTTTGAAGAGTCTGCTTCAATGGAACCATTCTTAGGCTCATTGAAATGTTTTGAATTTCTTTTGAAAGTTTTGCCAACTGAGAAAGTGATTTTAACATTAGAGGGTTTTCAATTTCCTCTCTGTGTTGGTTTAACACAGTCTGGATGATAACCAACTCTCCAACAACGTTGTTCAACATTTCAACGCGAGCTAAACTCACACGGATACTGTCGTCTTCGTTATTTCCTTTAACAGCTGCAGCTTTCTTTTGATCTTGAACAACCACACCTTCAATTGGTGCAACAACCGGAGCTGCGGCCATTGCTGGTTTTTCAGAAGGAAAAAATGACTCTGCTCTTTTTTCTTTTTGTTCCATTGAAAGAACTTCTGCCGGAGCATTTAAATTATCTTCAAAGCTCTGAAGTAGAGCGATATCTTCTGCTGAAATTTCTTCTGATGAAAATGTTTCTTCGTCTACGACTTCTTCGTGTGTTTCAGTCGCTTGTGGTTTTGCGGCCACAACCAGTTTCCCAGCAAGAGCTGAAAGAATTTTCTCGATGATTTCTTTTGAATCAAAACGAGAGTTCAAGTCCATGTTCAACATTTTGATCATGACACTTACGTGATCGTTACACTCAAGAAGAAGTGATACGATAGCATCAGTGATTTCGAGCTTCCCTTCTTTCAATTGTAAAATCAGGTTTTCGAATTCATGAGTGAACTCTGCTACATCTCCAAAACCTACAGCTCTCGAAGTTCCCTTCAAGTTATGTGCGAGTCTGAAAATCTGATTCATAAGATCAGCATTATGCTTGTCACTTTCCAGTGCCAAAAACGCCTGCTCAGAATCATCCAACAGTTGAAGTGCTTCCGTTAAAAAATCTAACTTAACTTCTTTTTCAAAATCATCCATAAAATCTTCTCTCTCTTTGGAATTGTAAAAACTTGTCCGCTAAATTTATCGGTATCTCCTTTGCGTTAGTTAGGAATTTCTACCTTTATTTTTATTCAGCTTCGCAGCGTAATTAACTGATTAGTGCTAAAAACCTACGACTTGTTTAGTCATCCGAAGCTTTTTTTTTTGTTTCTTGAGCAATATTGGATATAATGCCTCAACTTTTGCTTATACTTTTTATTTAGGATAGTTATGACTCAAATTACGATAGACCCTGGTCTAAAAAAGGCCATTTCAGATTACCAACTTCCAGAGACTTTAGGTTTTGGTAATGTCATGACTCCGGTGATGGCGAGCTGTACTTATGAAAAAGGAAAATGGGGGCCACTAGAGCTTCTTCCTTACGGCCCGATCACAATGTATCCGACAGCAAAAGTTCTGCATTACGCTCAGGAAATTTTTGAAGGAATGAAAGCTTACCGTGTAAATGGTCAAGGCCCTTTCATCTTCCGTCCGGAAGAAAACTACTTGCGCTTCAACCGTTCTGCAGAAAGAATGGCGATGCCACATATACCTCATAATATTTTTATGGATTCAGTTTTCGAACTCGTGTCTTATACAGCGAACTTCGTTCCAAGAAGATCAGGTGAATCACTTTATCTTCGTCCGTTTATGTTTGCGACTGAAGAGTCTCTAGGAATTAAGCCTGCTGAAAAATTCCGTTTCATGGTTATTGCTTCAGCGTCTGGATCATATTTTTCAAACACATCTGAAGGACTTTCAGTTTACATCGAAAGAGAAAATGCACGCGCTTTCCCTGGTGGAACTGGGTTTGCAAAAGCTGGTGGAAACTATGCTGCTGGTTTATCTGCGGCCATCAAAACAAAACAATTAGGATTTGTTCAGACACTTTGGCTTGATGCCAGAGAAAGAAAATACATCGAAGAAATGTCAGGGATGAACGTTTTTGTTGTGATCAACAATGAACTTTGTACTCCGAAAATCAGCGATACAATCTTAGATGGTATTACAAGAAAATCATTAATCGCTCTTGCTCGCGACTCTGGTTACACAGTTCACGAAAAAAATATCGACATCAATGAATTGATTGAAGATATAAGAGCTGGAAGATGTACTGAGGCCTTCGCTTGCGGAACAGCGGCCATCATTACGCCGATTAACTACTTTGGTGAATCAGATGGAGAGCGTATCCCTCTTCACTTCCCTGAAGGAAAAATCTCAATGGAGTTAAGAGAAAAGCTTCTGGCGATTCAAGAAGGACGTGTCGCTGATACGTACAAATGGATTGCGACAGTTGAGCCGAAAACTCTTCCTTAATAATTAAAACTTGGGAGCATTAATAAACATAAGACAGAAATGATTGTGGGTATTAATGCATACAAGAAAAGTCTTACTGGATTAATTCCATCAGCACCAAATGTATCTTTTAGAATTCCAAATCCAGCTGGGTTTGGAGCGTTTGCAATAACCGTTAATCCACCACCACACACCGCTCCTGCCACTAAAGCGTATTTAGATGCATCTGAGAGATCGACTAGTGAACCTAGATAAGTCAAGGCCGCATTGTCTGTAATGGCCGTCAGAGCTGTCGCTCCCAAAAATAATGTCAGATCACCCATCTTTGATAATAACGGTTGAAGCCACCATGCCTGCATTGAACCTAGAGTCACTAATCCCGCCAGGAAAAAGGCAACGAGAAATGCTGTTTTAATTTTTAGAGCATCCTGATACTTCTCGGTGATTTTTACAAATCCTAGGAAGAAACAAAAAACTCCAATGAAAACTTTTGGATGATGAGCTGTATAGACAACTAAAAATAAAAAGACAACGTGAGCAAAAATCTTCCACCACTTCGGGATAAGATAATCATCTTTTTGTTGTTTTACTTTTACATACCCGCTTAGCTCTTTTCTAAAATGGAATGCATAAAGTGCAGTTGAGATAATAATCGCCAGAACTGATTTATACCCGAAGTGCTCGAGCATATAAAGAGTTCCCCAGTTCCATTTTGTCGCGACCATTAAAACAGGCGGAGCTGCAAAATGAGTCAGCGTTCCCCCAATGGAAACGTTAACAAAAAGTAGTCCCATTGTTGCGTATTTAAATCTCAGTGAGACTTGTTCTTTGTAAAAGCTATCAAGCAAAATAAGCGCTGTGACCGTCATCGTTGCCGGCTCTGTAATAAAAGATCCAAGCAATGGCCCGATAATTAAAGCAGATAAATAAAAAGACATCTTCTCCTGAAAAGGAAGAAGCCTGGCAAAGAATTGAATAATCTTAGTCGCAAGTAAGATGACTGGTCTTGTTGCTGCTATACACATGATCACAAAAACAAAAGCAGGTTCGGTGTAATTTAATGTATCAAGATACTGGATCGCTTCGGTTGGACCCGAAAGAGCAATGTAAGCCGTAATAAAAACCAACGCCCACAGTCCAAAAACGACTTCAACTTCAGCAAGGTAATGCCAAATATTCGCGCTCATTGATCCTTTAACTTTTTGGTCAGCAATATGTTCGAACTTGCTGACCAAAAATGTATGAACGATTGCGATAAAAAATAAAATCGTCGAGATAATTTCGAGCGTTGAAGCCGTCATTAACCGTCTTTACCAATTGAAGCGACAGGACAAGCTTCTAATTGCTCTTGGCATAATTCGATATCTGCAGGACTTACCGGTTGCTTATAAATGTACGCATTTCCATCTTCGTCTTCTTTAAAAAACTCAGGGGCACCAGTATAACAAACGTTGCAGGCAATACACCCTTCTCCGTTGTCATCATCTGGATCTGTGCAGTACCAAGGCCCTGGTATGTTCATTTTGTGTTTCATCATTTTATTGGCCATAAATCCTCCGGAATATTTCGTTCACCATCATAGCGAAAAAGTTGTGATCTATGAAGAGTTATTTGCTAGAATAACCCCCTATCAACCAATGAGGACAGATTGTATGAGTACTAAAACAACTCTTGATAAAGCAAAAGCATGGGCCCAGAACACTTATTTTAGCCCTGAATCGCGTGCAGAAATCCAAGCACTCATAGATACGAACAATACCAAACAAATTGACGAGTGCTTCTATAAAGACCTCGAGTTTGGAACTGGTGGGATGAGAAGCATCCTAGGTCAGGGTATTAACCGAATTAATATTTATACGATTAGAAAAGCAACTCAGGCACTATGCTCTGAAGTCCTTGCACAAAAATCATCAAACCCAAGCATGTGCATCAGTTATGACTCAAGAATCATGTCGTTTGAATTGGCTCAAGTGGCCGCTGAAGTTATGGCCGGTAATGGAATCAAAGCTTATATCTACAAACATTTAAATCCAGTTGCTCTATTATCTTTTGCAATCCGTACTCACAAGTCGATGGCAGGAGTTATGGTGACGGCCTCTCACAATCCTCCTGAGTACAATGGATACAAAGTTTTCTGGTCTGATGGAGCACAAGTGACTCCACCGAATGATCAAAACATCATCAACAACTACAACTCGATTACAGATTTTTCTTCTGTAAAAGTGATGCCATTTGCTGACGGAGAAAAAGCAGGACTGATTGAATGGATCAAGGATGAAGTCGAAGAAAATTATTACAAGGCCATTCATAAAGCGATGATCAATCCTGATCTTTGCCGTGAGAATGGCGGTAAACTAAAGATCGTCTACACTCCTATTCACGGAGCAGGTCTTGTTCCATGTTCGCGTGCCCTGAAAGATTTAGGATTCACTGACGTTCATGTTGTTCCAGAACAAGCACAACCAGACGGAAGATTCCCTACTGTAAAAAGCCCGAACCCTGAAAATCCATCGGCATTAAAAATGGCCGTAGATTTAATGGATAAACTTAAAGCTGATATCGTTATGGGTTCAGATCCGGATACAGATCGTCTTGGCGTTGCCATTAAAGTTAACGGTGTCGTTGAATACTTAACAGGTAACCAGATCGGGATTTTAAAAGTTCACTACATCCTTTCTGAAATGAAAAGAAAAGGAACACTGACTGGAGAAAACTACGTTGTTAAATCAATCGTAACAACTCCACTCCTGGATACTATCGCTCACTCTTATGGTGTTGAAGTTTTCAATACTCTGACTGGGTTCAAATGGATCTGTGGAAAAATGAACGAGCTGGAAAAAACTCAGCCGCAAAAGAAGTTTATCTTCGCTACAGAAGAGTCATTCGGTTACCTTTGCCATACTTTCGCTCGCGATAAAGATGGTGTGAGCTCGGTGTCTCAAATGGCGGAAGTGGCCCTTTTCCACAAGCTAAAAGGTCGCAACCTCCTTGAAGCTCTCGATAAAATCTATGAAGAATTCGGTTTTTCTAGAGAAGATTTATTGTCTTTGGACTATTTTGGGATCGAAGGATCTGAAAAAATTTCACGAATCATGACAAACTTCAGGAACTTCAGCGATAACAACATTCTAGGGAATGCTATTGCAAATATTAAAGACTACTCAAAGGGAATCGAAGGACTTCCTAAGAGTAATGTGATAGGTTTCTTTTTCGAAAACGGGAACCAGGTTTATTTAAGACCATCGGGTACTGAACCTAAGATCAAATTTTATATTATGATCCAGGAAAAAGAAGGAACGTTAGCTAACAAAAAACTAAACGCCGAAATCAAAGCTACACAGTTCCTAGATTATTTTAAGGCGGCATCAGAAAGAGCGTAGAATTTTATGACAACAAAAAGTAAAGATTTAGCAGTATGTTTAGTAAGCGGTGGAATGGACTCACTTGTGTGTGCAGCGATCGCCAATACAGAATATGAAAATCTTGCTTTCTTGCATTTAAACTACGGCCAAAAAACTGAAGAGCGTGAATTAGAAAGCTTTAAGAAGATTGCTGAATTCTACAACGTGCCTGCTTCTCACCAAAAAATTATCGACGTGAGCTTCCTAAAACAAATTGGAGGCTCATCTCTTACTGACGATAAAATCGACGTTAAGAAATACAAAGGCGACGACTCAGAAGAAATTCCTGATTCATACGTGCCATTTAGAAACACTCACATCATCTCTATGGCCGTTTCATGGGCAGAAGTGATTGGTGCTAAGAGAATCTACATCGGTGCTGTTTACGAAGACTCATCAGGGTATCCTGACTGCAGACCTTCTTACTACGAAGCTATCAATAATTTGATTAAAGAAGGAACGAAAGACGGCGACATCAAAGTTGTCACTCCAGTTATCTTCTTAAAGAAAGATGAGATTGTTAAAAAGGCCGTTGAACTAAAAGCGCCATTACAATTTTCTTGGTCTTGTTATGAGAGAAACGATAAAGCTTGTGGTGTTTGTGATTCATGTGCTCTGAGATTGCGTGGATTTCAAAAAGCTGGGATTGCTGATCCGATAGAGTATCTGACTCGTCCTCAATACTAAATTTTTTATGGTGTATAACGGACTTCAACCGGTACAAGAGAGCCAGTGCTCGTGTTATTACCTAATTGCCCTGCCCCCCAACAATAAACATCTTCATCAAAACTAAGAGCGCAAGTCGTAGACCATAAACTTATTAAGCTATGTGTACTCTTACCGCTCATTACACCCGAAGTTGAAATAGCAACTGGGACATTTGAATCACTTGTACTGTTATTACCTAAATTTCCGTCACTACCGTATCCCCAACAATAAACTTGAGAGTCTTCATCAATAGCACACGTATGAGATTCAGATCCACTGACAGATAAGAATTTTTTAGTAGCAAGTGCCCCAGGTTTAGAGACGACAACAGGAATCAAAGAATCAATAGCTGCCCCATTACCAAGCAATCCATTTCCTCCATATCCCCAGCTATAAATATCTCCATCATCACTTAATAAGTATGTTGCATATGGCCCCGCAGAATACTTCTCTATTTTAACTCCAGCAGGTAAACTAACCTCAACCGGTGAAAGAATTGCATTACCAGAAATATCTCCATTACCAGTACCGTACCCCCAACAATAAACTCTTTGGTTATCGGCGATCACACACGTACCACCATCTGCTTTTGCAAATAAAAAATTTATTTCTAGGCCGGATAAAACACCTGTCGTGTCAATCGGTGTTGGCACTAAGGCATTTGACGATACTCCATTACCAACATAATCTTCATATCCCCAGCAATAAACTTGTTGATCACTGGCCAGCACACAAGCATATTGATAACCCATAACTAATTTTTTAATTGTTTTATTATTTAAAGCACCACTGAAATCTATTGGCCTGGGTATAGGAGATTTACTTATAACTGCATTTCCCATTACATCTTCATACTCTCCCCAGCAAGAAACGAGGTCATTATCATCGATAAAGCACTGAGCATCATTTGATTCATCGTAAAATAATTCTTTAATTTTTTGACTACCCAAAGAAAATTGATAAATCATTGCAGAAGAGTTAGCTCCACAATAAACATCCCCATTACTGACCTGTAAACACGTACCACCATCTCGATTATTTTTGCTATAGATAACATTTAAAATGGGTTGATTTGAAATATTGTGCGAATAAACTTCTGTAGGAGTATATCCTGATGCCGAACGTCCTGTTCCTAATTCAGGTTCACCCATCGGTGAGCTACCGCGTCCCCAGCAATAAACTTTATCATCACTCGCTATTGCACATGTCGAATCGTAGTCACTACCTTCTAAACTGTTAAATGTTTTTCCGATGAGATTCCCAGTTTTATTTAAAAGCGTCGGAACATTTGTACTATTATTAGCACCGTCACCAATCGTTCCAGCTGCGCCCAATCCCCAACAATAAATTTCATTATCAGTGGCGAATGCACAGACTCTTTCATAATCAATTTGAATTTTTGTAATTATTTTATTATTTAAAACACCAGACATATCGACAGGAACGGGAACTAATGAATTAGAATTAGCACCATTTCCAAGTTGCCCATTTGTGCCTTGTCCCCAGCAATAAATTTTATCATCTAATGCAATGGCACATACAGTTTTACTACCTACAGTAAACGATTTAAATCCTGCGGCCAGTGAACCAACAGGAGTTACAAGTGCAGCATCTTGATTACTAATATTATTATTACCGATGGCCCCAGTGGCCCCTCTCCCCCAGCAATAACCAACATCACTTGTTGTGATGGCACAGGCATTATACTCCCCCATATATAAGGATTTAATCGTTCCACTCACACCAATAGATTCAATTGCAGGAGTGTCTCTATTTGCTAGGTTGGATATTCGAAATCCTCCATAACCCCAGCAATAAACATTATCATCTGAAGCTAAAGCACAATTGGCCCCACCGAAACTTTCACCTAATTTTTTAATCGTTAAGGCACCTGGCATTTGTACTTGCACCGGACTCGTTGAATTAATGTAGTTTCCATTAACATCAACATTTCCACTCCCCTCTCCTAAAGTTCCAACTAAGTTAATCCCCCAACAATAAGCATTATCATCACTAGCAAGAACACATGAAGCTGGACCTTTATTAACAAATTGCTTTATTGTTTTTCCCGCAAGTAAAGTCATATCAATCAAAACGGGAACTGATGATTTTCGATTTGCATCCAGGACTCCACCATCACCTAATTGTCCATACTCCCCATTTCCCCAACAATAAATAATGCTATTACTATCAACAGCACAAGTATTCTCTGAACGAGCATAAACTTCAACCATCGTCTTTCCGCTCAAAACTCCGGAAGTATCAACAGCAACAGGTATGCTTGAAGTCTCAAATTGCCCATTACCTAACTGCCCCTCTTCACCTGCTCCCCAACAATAAACTTTATCATCATTGGCGATCACACATGAATGGGAAGTCGCGACACTTATTTTTTTAATTGTTTTATTTTTTAAAACAGATGGAACCGCTGAAAAAGTTTCTGTTTTTGCATAATCGGACTGCCCTCCCCAACACAAACGATTTCCATTACCTTGGGTCAGGCAAAAGCTACTACCATTTACACTTAATGAACTTAAAACATTATTTGGATTATTTACAGGGTTGTCGTTTTCAGTGCCAAGAATTTTATGTTTTAAACTAACCAGAGTTTCCGGAGAAAAACATCCGCTCACCGTAAACATTACGATAGAATAAATAATGAAATTTTTAATTAATTTCAGCATCAAACAACTTTTGGTTTTAAGTAAAGTATTGCTTAGTATTTATCGACATGTTTTTAGCAATTCTACATCATAAAAACTATTTATTTTGTTTGGAATAGATATCAATAAGATAGAAAAAATGTGACTGAATTTATGCCATTTTTCATTGGCAATTTGAGATTAAAATCCGAATGCTGAAGTGACACCTGATTGATAAACAGATGATGAAGTTCCAAGAGTCCCGAAAGCACCTACTCCAATTCCACCGGAAAGCATTCCCGAGCTACTAGAACTAGACCCTAGACCTGGCCAAGAACCACCATAGCCATTTAGGAAACCTGAAGAGTATCCTGCAGATTGAAATGGATTACCGTACCCACCATAACCGTTAGAAGTTAATCCCCCATAACCAGCGTACGATCCATATCCATAACTATTACATGACATCGACATTGAGTTGGCCTCAGCTGCCGTCAGAGGATTTGCTCCTGCTGCTGTATTGTAATCAAGGTAACTATTGAAACGATTTGTACACTCTTCATAACCAGACTTATAAGCGTCTGCCCATGCTTTTTGAGTTTTGTTTTGATAACTAGCAACAGTGTATGTCCCAGCAAGATAAGCTAATGGCTGAGCGACAGCACTTAAGGCCGCGACCCAATTGTTCGTTCCAGTTGTCTCTTGCTTGAATAAACAGTCGATACAGTCCACACCTTGGTCTCCTGCAGACTTCGCAATTTGTAAGCGTAGACATGTGCGGTATTCATCCTGATAAGCAGGATGATCGTAACCAGCACAATCAACTTCAGCGGCAGCCCACGCACTCGCGTTGGTTAGCATAAAGATGAATAAAATAAGCTTAGAGGCCATTTTCATAGCTAACTCTTCGGCATACTCCCCTCATTTAATGAATTTATTTAGTGATTATAAGTCTTTGAAAAAAGGCATTAAACAAGGCCTGAACTGTCTAGATTTTGGATAGCACCTGTAAAAATTTCAAAAGACCCCATGGGCCTCTTAAAGCGCAGTAACATTTGGGGGATTCTTATTTCAAGATAAAATTACTAGGAGATCAATATGAAAGCTTCTTTGTACATTACTCTTTTTGCTTTAACTGCATCGATTAGCGCTTACGCTATTCCACCAATTCCACCTTCACCAATCATGAGTGGACCAACGGTTATTAGATGTGCTGATTATAATTCTCTTGATTCAGAAGAACTTGCTGAACTTGAAAACGATACAAGCTTAATCGTGTCATTAGATCAAGACACTCGCGAGCTTTGTTACAAAATTCATTAATTAAATTTTACGGAGTGAAGAAATTCTTCGAAGGTCTTCACTCCGCGCTTTTTAAATTCCTGCGCTAGCTCTGCCTCAAAGTTGTATAAAAGTGGCGGCCCTTGAAAAACAAATCCTGAATAAACCTGTGTTAATTTTCCACCTGCTTTCCAGAAATCCATCAAATCAGAAAATTTTGAAATTCCACCGACGCCGATGAGTTCACATTGTGAATTGGTATTTTTAATTTCTTTTAAAAGAAACTCTCTGGTCTCGCGCGCTTTGGTTGTCAGTAGTTTCCCACTCACTCCACCTTCGCCTCGCTCTTTCATAATCGTTGTATTGGTCGCAATGATTCCATCTAACTTATACTCGTTAACTAATCCTACAACTGAAGCAAGCTCTTCAAGGGCCATGTCAGGTGAAACTTTAACCAGTAATGGTTTGGTGAATTTTTTCCTTTCAACATCTACCGCTTCAAAGATCTGACGAAGACCGGCGTCTTTTAATAAATCGCGCAGTCCTGGAGTATTGGGAGAAGAAACATTGATGACGAGATAATCAGCATGCTCTGCAAACTGAGTGTAGAGATAAGCGTAGTCAGAAGGCGCATCCTCGTTACTTGTAACCTTGTTTTTACCAAGATTCACCCCAACGATCTTGCCTCTTTTATTGGCCTTTAAAAGGTTTTCTAAAACAGCTTCTGAGCCTTGATTATTAAAACCCATACGGTTTCTTAAAGACTCTTCTTCAACGTAACGAAACAGTCTTGGTTTATCATTTCCAGCTTGAGCTTTCGGCGTCACTGTTCCCACTTCAACAAACCCAAAAGGCAGATGAGTTAAAAAAGCAATGGCCTCAGCATTTTTATCAAGACCGGCCGCAAGGCCAATCGGATTGGAGAAAGTCATCCCCATGGCCTTGATTGCAAAGCGTGGGTCAACACTATGATCTGGAAGGAAATTGCCAATCGCTTTCATCGAGTGAATCGTCAACTCGTGAGCACGTTCGGCATCCATTCCAAAAGCGATGTTTTTAAATAAGGGGTAAGTGAGTTTGTATAAGTTAATAAAGCTGAACGAAGTCCCCTTCAAGGACTTGGCCTCCAGAGTGTAAAATCGCAATAGATCCGTCTGTACCGAAGTAGTCGACGATCTCGATTGTTCCTTTCATATCTCCTTTACTCATACCGATCAGAGCTCCTGTTTCCGGGTCGTAGATCTCGGTTCCTTCAGTGATGATTTTTAAGATATCACCAATGTTAATTCCACTTTCTCTTCCGGCATTCAGATAAACTTTTGTTCCGATAATTTTAGCAACTCGTCCAACCCAGTCAAGTTTTGAAGCGAGCTCGATAATTTTTGGAATAGATTTTCTCACACTCACGCGAACCGCATAACGAAGCAGGTCTCTTCTGTAAGTTAAGTAGTCTTCGCGATCAGCAGCAAAAAATCTGTATGTGCTGTCGTCAGCGTAACCATTAAGTGTTTCAGTATAAATTTCTTTTCCAGCGTTCACATCAAACACGCGCACTTCTACTTTTGCTTCTGTGTATGATTTCGTCTGTCTTACAATCCCGATCTCATCTGACTTCTCACGAACGCGGGCATCGATCACTCGTCCGAAAACGATAAAGTTAATTCCGGCGATCTTTGCTTGTCTGGTCATCTGCACCAGCTTCATCCCACCACCAACGTAGATCTCTTTAGAAGGCCCAAAAAGTTTTGCTGAACTTGGATCAACAATGAACTCTCCAGAACGCGACAGCTCCATACGAAGCTCTTCAGTAGCATTCACTTCAAGGTCTTCACTTTCAAAAGGAGACTCATTAAAGAATGGGAGTAATGCGATTTTCTTTTTTACGCCTGAAAAATATTTTCTTTCTTCAGCGCGCGGACGTTTCCCCTGCATGTCTCTTTGGACAACCGGTGACGAACACGAAGCGAACATTTGCAGTGATATTAGACACAAGAATAATTTCTTGACCATTTTCATCCCTCATTAACAAGATTTGGTCTTAACTATTCTTAATTATTTGCTTCTTTTGGAATAATTGCAAAAGTCTTGCTCTCAGGGGAAAAAAGAAGAATTTTTTGCTCATTAAGAGGGAATTTCCCGCCATCTTTGCCTAGTGCCGCGTATAGGGCCTCTTGATTCATCGTACTTTTTATTGAGATCATCGACGAATCGACTGAGTAACTCTTCATCTCAGAGGCCAGTGCGTACTCTTTAAATCGCTCTGCCAGGAATGAATTGATCTGTGTGATGTCATACAACCCATGCTTTCCAGTGACTTTAATATCGACAATAGATAGCGTGCTTGAAGCACGATTGAGTTCAAGAGCACTCGTTAACTTTACAGTTTGTGAGTTGAGTAAATTATAAATTAAGCTCGCCATCGTTGAGCTTAAATCTTTGGGAACAGAAATCCCTACTTCTCTTTTTTGAAGAGGAAAATCAAAAGCAAGCAGAGACTGATTTGTTTTTGTATTCACTAAAACATACTGAGCGCCAACTTCATAACGGGCACTTTTTCGGTCCTGGAAAACTTCACTCTTTTTAATCGTTGAAGTCCACTTTAGTGTCACCGATTCAGCATTCATCCCGGCAGGTTTTTCTGCAAAGTCTTTTTCTAAAACGACAACGTTGGTGAAATTTTTAAATTGAGTTTCTGCCCATTTTTTCCACGAATCAATAATCACTCCTGAGAAGTTTTCTTTTTTCGTCACTCCCACATCCATCCACGTCATCTCATCTGTGATGCTGATATCTGGAATGATATAGAACGTTTTGATTGTTACATCAGGAAGATTCGTCATTGTTTCAACGAAGAGTGATTTGATTTTTACAGCATCAAACTCATAACTAAACGTTGCTCTTTGGTATTGGTCTTGAGCTGCCACCACTGGTTTGGGAGCTGGAGTCTGAAGAATCCCCGGGTCTGCTGGATCTGTTGGTTTTGGCGCTTCAGCTGGAGCTGGTGCCGGTGTAGGCGCTTTGTCCATTACGATATTGAAGCGATTAAAATACGGACGAAAAAAGTTAATCTCGTCCGCATCACTAAAATTCTTTTCTTCGATTTTTTTCCAGAAAATATCCGGATCGAGTTCATTCTTAACTAATTCACCTGTTACGGCCTGTCTCATTCCATTTAGTAAAAATGAAAAAGGCTCTTTTCTAGCTGCCGGATCACTTGATTGAGTTTCTTGTTTTGCAAGGTCTGCTTTTTTTACCATGACCTGAAGTTTTTCTTCTACCGCCATAGCAGTAGAGAGACTTACCATCATAATAAATCCAAGAATCAATTTAAGCGATCTATCAAGCATGAACATCCTCTAGCCTTCCATCAATAATGAATTTAACAGCATCGCGGTTAAAGACTTCATTAATCTGGTGGGCCATCTGCGGTGTAGGGTTAATTAAAAATTCTTCTCCAAGTGGAAGTCTAGCTTTCCCACCCGGGCCTTCAAAAATCATATGCATTGGAGTCGCCCCTCTGTATGAAAGAAGAACTTGTCTTAGCTTATTGAGTTTCATTTCTGTCAGGTCAGTTAAATCCACATTGATACGAACACCTGTGATTTTATTTTCCGAATGCTCTTTGAGCTTAAAGATTTTTTCAGCAAAAATCTTTCTCGGACTTTCCTGCATATTTACATAACCTTCGATAACCAGTGGTTCATCTCCGGCCAGGACTAACTCATACTCAGCAAATATCTTAGGGAAAATGATACACTCAATTTTTCCTGAAAGATCTTCTAACTGGGCAAAACACATCTTATCACCTTTTTTGGTCAGGATGTTTTTTCTTTGAGTAATTTGTCCGGCAAGAGTCATCATACGTTTTTGGTCAGAACCTAAAAAGTCCTGAACGTTTGCAACTGGCATAGTTGCAAGCTCTTCCATAAGATTTTTATAACGATCCAGCGGATGTCCGGAAATATAGATACCCATCAATTCTGCTTCATGGGCAAGCTTTTCCAGGTCATCAAAGTCTCTGACTTCCTGAATATCTAAATTAGATTCAGCTGTCTGAGACATTGATTCTTCACCTAAATCAAATAATGATACCAGACCTAGTGAAGCTTCTTCCTGGCGCTTCTTACAATAAGCAAGAATCATATCCAGGTTTTCTAAAAGAGTTTTTCTATTAAGCTTTTCGCATTCATCAAAACATCCAACTTTAATCATGGATTCAAAAACGCGACTGTTAACAACTTTCAGATTAATACGTTCAGCGAAGTTTAAGAATCCTGTGAACGGACCGTTCTCAGTTCTTTCACGTACGATTTCTTCAACTGCGTTTTGCCCAACGTTCTTAACCGCTCCCATACCAAAACGGATATTTTTTCCAACAACGTTAAACGGCCATAACGACTCGTTAACCGATGGCGGAAGAACTTCAATATCAAAATGTTTTGCATCACTGATGTACTGAGTAACCTTATCCATACTTCCAAGTTCAGAACTTAGAAGAGCAGCAAAGAATTCTGCCGGATAATAATACTTCAGCCATGCTGTCTGATAAGAAATAACTGAGTAAGCAACGGCGTGAGATTTGTTGAATCCGTATTCCGCGAACTTTTCCATTTTATCGAAAAGGTCATTGGCAGTATCAGTATTATAATTTCTTTCCGCTGCTCCCTTTAAGAAGAGTTCGCGGTGTTTTGCCATCTCGTCTGCTTTCTTTTTCCCCATCGCTCGACGAAGCATGTCCGCTTGTCCAAGTGAGTATCCGGCAACAATACGGGCCACGTTCATTACCTGCTCTTGGTAAATGATAACTCCGTACGTATCTTTTAGAACTGGCTCAAGACTTGGAAATGGATAGTGAGTTAACTTTCTTCCGTGCTTAATTTCAATGAACTCATCAACCATTCCCGATTCAAGCGGGCCTGGTCTATAAAGTGCGTTGATGGCAGAAATATCGTCGATAGACCCCGGAGCAATCCTCTTACAAAGATCGATCATCCCCGAAGACTCGAGCTGGAATACACCAACGGTCTCACCTTTTGAAACGAACTCAAAAACTTTCGGGTCTTCAAGATCAATATTCTCAATATCAAAGTCTGCGACTTTATCACGCTTAATAAATTTAGAAGCGTTCTCAATAACTGTTAATGTTTTAAGTCCTAAGAAGTCGAACTTAACCAGACCAATTTTTTCCGAGAAGTCTTTATCAAATTGAATAACCTTCTCACCTTCACGCCCTTTAAACAGCGGACAGTAAGTTACAAGAGGAAGGTTGGTAATGATAACTCCGGCCGCGTGAATAGATGCGTGACGAAGAAGACCTTCAAGACGACGCGAAATATTTACAACCTGCTTAATGCGTGGATCTGCATCCATCAATTCGCCAAGCTTCGGCTCCATCTCTAATGCTTTATCCAGAGTGATTTTTAATTCATCCGGAATCAATTTTGAAATAACGTCAGCTTCACCAAACGTTAAACCATAAACACGGGACACGTCTTTGATAACGGCCTTAGCTTGAAGTTTACCGAAAGTAATAATCTGACCAACACGCTCTTCACCGTATTTCTGAGTTACGTATTCAATAACTCTGTGACGATTCTCCTGACAAAAGTCGACGTCAAAGTCTGGCATCGAAACACGTTCAGGGTTGATGAAACGCTCAAAGAGTAAGTTGAATGGAATCGGGTCAACGTTGGTAATATCGAGTGCGTAAGCAACAATAGAGCCCGCTCCCGAACCACGTCCCGGACCTACCGGACAACCATTTTGTTTTGCCCACTTGATGAAGTCAGATACGATCAGGAAATATCCAGGGAATCCCATCTGGATAATCATGTCTACTTCGCCTTCAAGACGCTCGTAGTATTTCGGCTTAATTTCACTTTCCCAATTCGGTTCCGCTCTGAGTTTTGCAAAGTGCGGTCCAATGAATCTTCTCTCTAATCCTTCCTGAGACTCACGTCTGAAGTAGTCAGCTGGAGTTTCTTCAGTTGGAATTGGATAATCCGGAAGATGGTAAATTTGATTTCCGTTCTCATCTTTCCAGTTAAATTTTACATCACACTTATCAGCGATCTTAAGTGTGTTGTCACAAGCTTCCGGAGCATAGTGAAAAGCTTCACGCATTTCGGCCGGAGACTTATAAAAGAATTCGTTGGTCGTCAGACGCATACGTTGTTCGTCTTGAAGAGTCTTTCCTGTTTGAACACAAAGAAGAACTTCCTGAGCGGCCGCATCTTCACGAGTTAAATAATGGCAATCGTTGGTTGCTACAACTTGAACATTATTCGCGCGAGCGTACTCTAAAACTTTTCTGTTAACGATCTGCTGCTCTGGAATTCCGTTTTCCTGAATTTCTAAATAGAAGTCATCACCAAAAATATCACTTAGTTTTTCAATGGCCTTAATCGCTTTGTCATCTTGATCAGAAAAGAAGTTGTATCCAACTTCACCTTTCAGACATGCCGTCGTACAGATTAATCCTTCACTGAATTCACGAAGAAGTTCGTAGTCAGCGCGAGGCTTGTAATAAAACCCTTCCATGTAAGCGCGAGATAAAAGCTTACAAAGGTTTTGATAACCTGTTTCGTTTTTACATAACAAAATTAAATGGTGAATCTGGTGGCGCGATTCCTGCTCATCTTGAGAGCCTACGACTTTTTGCTTTTTAAGCGCACCTTTTTCAAAACGAGACCCAGGAGTGAAATAAATTTCAGACCCTAAAATCGGCTTGATTCCAGCAGCGTTACATTGAGTATAAAAATCGATCGCCCCAAACATGTTTCCATGATCGGTCTGAGCAATGGCCGGAACACCAAGTTCCTTTGCTCGTTTAATTAAATCTTTTAAACGGATTGCTCCATCCAAAAGCGAGTATTGGGTGTGTAAATGTAAATGAACAAAACTGTCTGAGTGAGTCTCCAAAAAGGACATAATCCTCGTCTCCTTGAAGTGCGTGTGTATACCTAAATTTAAGCATTTTCACCTCGATCTGTAAGTAAAAATAGAGTCATTTTTTACATGGTCTTGAGAGCTAGATTGTGGGTATCTGACTTTTAGCGTAAACTACCCGCACTATCGACAATTTCTATGGAGATCCTATGAAAGTCCGCGGGTTGTCTGCTCTTGTGACCGTCCTTGTTCTAGCGCTACTTGTGCTAGTGGGATCGCGTTACCTAAAATCACAAAAAAACATCGCTTCAGATGATATGAAAAGTCAGTTGACTCCCAATGAACAGAAGAAAAAAGGCCTAAAAGAGATCATCGCCGGCAATCTTCAAAAACAAGAAGAAATGGTCGAGAGAAAGGATTTTGACGACGCCTCACTACTAGTGAGAGAGCGCGTTTACACGGAAGCCGAAATCAACAATATGTCAGAAGTGGAATTTAGAGCGCTTTTAGTTGAAACAGAGGCCAAACTTCCCACTGTTGGTGATATTAGAAAACTTCCAGCGGGTGCCCTTCACCGCACTCCTGCGCCGGTTATGCAGGCAGGGAAAGACTTAGGACTTTTAAAAGAAGTTTTAAAAGTGCATGAGTCGTATGAGAGAGACGCAGTCAATTTTTACAAAAAATGTGCACTGACAAAAGAAAGACCGATGTCAGTTAAGGCCCTTTGTTTAACAAACCTTATTGAGATCAAAAAGAAGAACGGAGAAAAACTTAATCTTGCTGCTTTCCCGAGTGATGTCGTTGAGCTTACAAGATTGATTACTGATATGTAATTTATGAAGAAAAAAAGTAATCCAAATATTCTTCCAGGCCAGATGAGTTTTAAATTCGATGTGCCTCGCGAACAAGACCGAAATCTTCATTTGGGTGGACGCTCTTTTTACTTTTTCGACTTCGACGATAACGTCGCTTTCCTCTCTACTCCCATTATCATTTTCAATAAAAAAGACAATTCAGAAATAGCTCTATCGTCCGGTGAATTCGCTCACGAAAACAGACATATTGGAACGAGCGGACGTTACGCTGATTACTATATGGACTTCAACGATGCTTCCGGATCGTTCAGGCATTTTCGCGATAAAGACCTAAACCCGCTGGAAATTAGAGCAGGTAAAAAACAAGGTTTTGTTGAAGATATTATCAAAGCTTTAAAAGAAGTTGATACGCACTGGAAAGCTCCATCATGGGAGTACTTCTATCATGCAACTTACAATGAAAGACCCGTTTCATTAATCACGGCCAGAGGTCATCACCCATCGACAATTATCGAAGGTGTTGAACAGATGGTTAAGGCCGGATACCTTCCGCGTACACCGAATTATCACAGTATTTATCCGGTATCGAATCCGGAAGTTCGTAAAGATTTGGGTGATATTGATTTCAAACAAAGTGTCGCTGAATTAAAAAAGCATGCGATTAGAGCGTCGGTTGAAAAAGCAATTGCTCAATATGGTTACTCTCCTTACCACCGCTTTGGAATGAGTGATGACGATCATAAGAACGTTGAGCTTATCACTGAAGAGATGAGAGATTTAAAACGTAAGTACCCAGAGATGAGTTTCTTTGTGATTGAGACGTTTAAGGATTCGTTTTCTAAGAGAGAAGTACTACTTCATGAAACGCGCGAGATTATCTCGGCGAAAGAGTCGACTAAACCTCAATTGTCTCTTTTTGATTAGTCGCTCGAAAAAATGCTCCAGTGGAGCATTTTTACTACGCAATGGAAATATAAAAAGACTCACGTCGCATTAAGAGTTCGAGCGACACGCCAACCTTCGCCTGAAATACCTATTCTCATATTACAACTTCTTATTTATGATTATCCTACCAAGGATAATTCATGCCATTTTTAAAACATCTCTTTGTTTTCTATATTCTCTCATTCCATTCGTTACTAGCTTCTGAATACCGCGAAAAAATCCAGCCGATTTTTGATAATCGCTGTATCGCTTGTCACAGTTGTTTGAATGGACCTTGCCAATTAAATTTGCAAAACTACGACAACTTCGCTCGAGGGGCGACTCATAAAAATGTTTACGACGGACTTCGTATTGATAGTGTTGCACCAACCAGACCTGGAATCGACGCGAAGAAAGTTGTCGACTGGAGAAAATTAGGGTTCTACGACGTCAATCAATCCCGCAATCTTGAAGAAAATATTTTCTATCAAATCCTTGGTGTAAAAAAACTAGAACAAAAAGATATTCCGTTTAAAACGGTTGAAGAAAGTATTTACTGTATTGATACGGCCGAACAACTAAAGCTGACTCTTGCTCAGTCTTCTGATTTGCAAATGCCATACGCTCTTCCACCTTTAACTGATGTGGAAAGAAATACTTTAGGAACATGGCTTGCCAATGGAGCTTCTGGCCCTGAGAAAGCAGAAGCTCCTGCTGTTACACAATCGCAGGTGAAACTATGGGAGAATTTCTTTAATCAGAAATCTGAAAAAGAAAAACTGGTTAACCGCTACATGTTTGAGCATTTATACCTGGCCCATATTTATTTCCCAGAAGCTCCTACGGCCTTTTTCAGGCTCGTAAGGTCTTTCACTCAATGTGATAAAGAAATTGATGAAATCGCAACGAGAAGGGCCAATGATAACCCTCATACTAAAGATTTCTACTATTGCTTAAAATACCTTGATAGTACAAATGTCGCCAAAACTCATATGCCGTTTGAATTCAATCCAAAAGTTATGGAGAGAATGAAAAAAATTTTCTTTGAAGATAAATGGGAAATACCAAGAACAAAAACTCAGGCAGAGTCTTACTCTTACCAATCGTCTGAAAACCCATTTGTTGCCTTTCATGATATCCCGGTTAAGGCGCGCTACCAATTCCTTTTAGACAACGCTCACTTTATAATCAGCACTTTTATTAAAGGCCCTGTTTGTAATGGAACGAATGCAGTTAATTCAATTCAAGAGCAGTTCTATGTCATGTTTATCGCTCCTGAAAGTGACAACATGGTTCGCTCAAAAGATTTTGCTGATAAGGCCCAAGATCTTTTAGTTCTTCCTGGCGTTTGGGGAAGTGATATCAAACTTAAAACTTCTATTGAATTAACGGAAGCGATCGTCAAACACCGTGAAGGTTATAGAAAACTTCGTGCAGATGAGACGACAAAGAATTTCCCGAAAGGATATGCCATCACCGATCTTTGGGACGGTAAAGGCCATAATCCGAATGCTCTACTGACTATTTTCCGTCATAACGACAATGCTGCTGTCTTAAAGGGATTTCACGGAGACCTGCCGAAAACACTTTTCTTTTTAGACTACGCTCTTTTCGAAAGACTGGTTTATAACCTGGTGGTGAACTTTGATGTTTACGGGAATGTTTCTCACCAAATGTTGACTCGTGTTTATATGGATTTGATTCGTATGGAAGCTGAAGAAATGTTTTTATCGTTTCTTCCTCCTGAAACTCGTATTCCTTTAAGAAAGTCCTGGTACAAAGGCCTGTTGACTGAAGCTAAGATGAAATACTTATTTCCTTATGTAGATGGCCACAGACCAACACAGATGAAGTATAAGTCTGCTCAAAATGCGAAGAAAGAATTTGTTGAACAAGTTCTCTTTTCTTACATGAAACCAGAAGTCACAGGAGTGCTCGATACGCTAAACGTGAGGAGTTACTCTATTCCGGATAAGGCACCCAACAAAGCTGCTCTAAATGCCTCTGATAAAGTTTTAAGAGATCTTGCTTCTAATAAAGCTGTGGGAGTTAACCGCTACCCTAACTTCTTTCCTGAGAATTCATACATTGTTGTGATCCATGAAAAGGCGGCGCCGGAAATTTATACAATTATTAAAAACCGAGAGCACGAGAATGTTTCATGGATTTTAGCTGAGTCGTTAAGACTGGCCCCTAAAGAAGATACGCTAACGATTCTTCGTGGGTATTATAGCTATTATCCAAACCAGTTTTTTGTGGTGAATGATAAGACGCTTGTGGATTTTAAGAACAAGGCCTTAAAAGTTAAGACGAAAGAAGATTATAAAAAGTTTACAACGGAATTTGCGGTGTCGAGAGTTTCAGATCAATTCTGGCCGACGTTTGATTTGATCAATGCGACGATGAAAAAAGAAGAAACGATTGAATTTGGTTACCTTGATTTATCCAGATACTTGATGGAGTAATCAGATAAACATCATTGTTATACCGTCAAAAATATAAACTATCCCTATGAGTATTAAAGTAAGACTACCATAGGGCATTTTTTGCGACCAAAAATCAAAAGGCGTAATTAAATCCAAAATAAATCTTACCGTTTCAATAAAAAAGATTGTCCAAAAAGGGAGAAAAACTGCAATATATAAAATATCATCATTACGAAGCTCGAGATAAATTTTTATCAACTCAAGTGTTGCAATTAGAATACAACAAGCAAATCCAATATAAACTTTTTGTTTTAATACCAGTGCTCTCTTTTGTAGTTTTAATTTAATTGTAAAAATAACACAAAGAAGAAATGCTAAACCAGTAATGGCAGATACTATTCCGTATAAAACGGCCGCTTGATTTGTGGAAAGAGTTAGTTCAGTCATTGACTCTCACTAAGACCAGGTTTTGATTCCAATATAGATAAAAACTAATCCGAGTACAACAAGCCCACTATTTCTTAGAGTGCTCTTTGATTCATCTGATTTCTTTTCATGAAGAAAGAATTGAAGTCCTTCTAGAAGAACAATAAAAGCAGTCGCCCCATAGACATAGTTCATAAACTTTTCATTTTGAGGAAGCCCCAAATGAAGCTGTACGGCCAGGACGACAAAAAAGATAAACAGACAAACGATTAATCCAATTCTTTTCTGGGATCTGGTTTCAAGTGCAACTTTGAATTTGTATTTTTGCTGAAGAGAGGCAAAAAGAATTACACAAACTCCAAAAAATATTTCTAGTAAATTAAAATAATAAAGATTTTCCGGAAGGGTGATTTTCATTATTTATTCCCACTCAATTGTGCCGGGAGGCTTCGAAGTAATGTCATAAACGACTCTGGTAATCCCTGCCACTTCATTGGTGATTCGTCTAGAAACCACTTCTAAAAATTCATGTGGGAAGTGCGACCAGTTTGCCGTCATCCCGTCACTTGAATTGACCATTCTAAGACAGATAACATTTTCATAAGCACGTCCATCCCCTTTTACTCCTACAGTTTGCACTGGAAGATAAACGGTGAAGGCCTGCCATGTTGAGTGATAAAGTTTTGCTTCAAGCAGTTCTTCGTAAAGAATCTGATCAGAGTCCTGACATGCTTTAATCGCCTTAGGAGTTATCTCTCCTAAAATTCTCACTCCTAGACCAGGTCCTGGAAATGGATGGCGGTAAACCCAGTCGCGTTTTAAATTTAGGCTTAGTCCCATCTCACGCACTTCATCTTTAAATAAATGGCGAAGAGGTTCTAATAATTTTAATTTCATTCTTTCAGGCAATCCACCAACGTTGTGGTGAGACTTGATCGTCACCGACTTTCCACCATTGATATGGGGAGAAGACTCGATAACGTCAGGGTATAAAGTCCCTTGAAGGAGATACTCAAAATGAATTTTGTGATTCGTCTCAAAGTCTTTTACTTTTTTCTCGAAGATTTCAATGAACATCTTTCCGATGATTTTTCTTTTTGCTTCCGGCTCACTGACGTTTTCCAGGGCACCTAAGAATTCTTTCTTAGCGTCGATCACTTCGATATTAAGATTGGTTTCTTTTTTGAGTTTTTCAATGTGAATGTAGTCTTGTGTTCTAAGAAGACCATTATCAACGAAGAAGCAATAAAGGTTACCCCCTAAAATCTTCTCGCTTAAAGTCGCGGCCACGAGTGAATCAACTCCACCTGAAAAAGCGCATAGAACTTTTTTATCACCGATTTCTTTTACCATCGCAAATGCTTCTTCAAGCATCTCGCTGGCATTCCAGTCTTTAGAGAGTTTGGCGATCTTTTGGTAGAAATAATCTAAAACAGATTTTCCATGCTTTGAATGCTCTACTTCGGGGTGAAACTGCAGCCCCATAATCGGGCGACTCGTATGTTTAATCCCAGAGACCAGTTTATTTGAACTCTCCATCACGACATCAAATTCTGGAGGTACTTTACTCACATGATCCGAGTGACTCATCCACACGCTCATCTTGGTAGGCGTTGAGGGAATTTTAAATGCTCCGGTGAAATGAATATCAGCATGGCCGTACTCACCGATGATCCCTTTTTCTACAACCCCACCAAAGAATTTCCCAAGGAGTTGCATCCCATAACAGATTCCTAAAACCGGAAGCTCTTTATGGTTGAAGATAAAAGAGTAATCATGTGGGTCCTCAAAAACTGATTGAGGTCCACCAGATAAAACTAAACACTCAGGAAGTGAGTTGGACTTAAAGCGCGCTTCACATTCATCAACTGAAATGATCTCACTTGAAAAACCAAGTTCACGGGTTTTACGAGTGATAAGTTGAGTGTACTGAGAACCAAAATCCACGATCCATATTTTCTTTGCAAAATTCTTCATCTTTTTATTAACTCAATCTGTAGTTAGGTGCTTCTTTCGTAACAAAGACATCATGGGGGTGACTTTCTTTTAGCGATGCATTTGAAATAGTGATGAACTCTGCTTTTTCAAAAAGTTCAGTCAAATTTTTTGCACCAACGTATCCCATTCCAGAACGAAGTCCACCAACTAGTTGGTAAATATTCGTTGAAAGAGATCCTCTATAAGGAACTTGTCCTTCAATTCCTTCCGGTACTAATTTTCCCATATCTTCAACAGACGCTTGCCCGTAACGGTCTTTTGATCCTAGTGCCATGGCACCAAGAGATCCCATTCCACGGTACACTTTATAAGCGCGTCCTTGATAAAGAACCATTTCACCTGGAGCTTCATCAGTTCCAGCAAATAATGATCCGATCATAACTGAGTTTGCACCGGCAGCGAGTGCTTTCACAACGTCACCTGATAATTTAATCCCACCATCAGCGATGATTGGAATACCAGCTTTTCTACAAAACTCAGCACATTCTAAAACAGCTGAGAACTGTGGAACACCAATCCCTGCCACAACTCTTGTTGTACAGATTGATCCGGGCCCGATTCCGACTTTAATTCCGTCAACACCTGCAGCGATTAAATCTCTGCAAGCGTTAGCTGTGGCAACGTTTCCTGCAACCACATCAACATTCGGGAAAGTTTTCTTTAAAAGTCTCACCATCTCGATAACACCTTTAGAGTGTCCGTGAGCTGTGTCGACAACTAAGGCATCAACATTCGCTTCAACTAAAATCTTAGCGCGCTCAAATTCCTTTTCCCCTACACCGATCGCAGCGGCCACTCTTAAACGTCCCAGTGAATCTTTATTAGCGTTAGGAAAAGTAATCGTTTTTAAAATATCTTTTACTGTGATCAAACCGTGAACTGAACCATCTGCACTTACCAATGGAAGTTTTTCAATTCTATGTTTATGAAGAAGTTTTTTCGCTTCATCCACTGTAATTTTTGGATCAGCTGTGACGAGTTTTTCTTTCTTCGTCATAACGTCTTTAACTTTTTGATTGAAGTTTGATTCTAACTGCAGATCTCTGTTGGTTAAAATACCCACAAGTTTTTTATTCTTGTCGACAACTAAAACCCCAGTGATCTTCTTTTGATTTTTTAAATCCATGACGTAGCTTAGAGTTGTTTCTTCATCCACACTTACTGGATTTAAAATCATCCCTGCTTCGAATTTTTTAACTTTTTCGACTTCTTCGGCCTGGCGATAGGCCGTAAGGTTTTTGTGAATAACCCCAATCCCGCCTTCTTCCGCTAGTACAATGGCAGAAGGGGCCTCTGTTACTGTATCCATCGCCGCTGAAACAATCGGAATGTTCAGTGAGATGTTGCGCGAAAATTTCGTCTCAGTAGTTGTTTCTGAAGGAAGGTTTTCAGAATAAGCGGGTTTAATAAGGACATCGTCATAGGTAAGGGCCAGTTGTTCTTTGACTTTAGTCATAGCTGCTCTCTCTTTTTCAAAAAAAAGCAGATTTTAAGTTTGAATTTTCGAGCAAGACTTTAGAGCTTGTTCAATTGGTCAATTAACTTTTCGCTTTCTTTATATTGTGGTGTCGTTGGAATTGTATTCATGTTGTCTGCTTTAGGCACAGCTTGATCAAGTACAGTTTCGGAAATTACTTCCGGGACTGAAGCCGGCGCTCTCTTACTTTCTGAAGGAGTTATATCATAGATCGCAGTGGTTGCACTAGTGTCTGATCCCGCTAATCCATAAATTTTTACAACTAATTCATTTGCTACTGGCGTCTTTGCTTTCGCTGCTGTGTTTGCTACAGTTGATACTTCCTTCTTTGAAGGTGCGTGAGCAACTCGTGCTTTTTTATCAGTTAATTTCATTAATTCAGCTTTATATTCTTTTTCTAATTCTGCTGCTGCTTTATGCTCAGTCGCCGCTACATGATGAGCTGGTGCTTCTGGAGCAGAGGCAATACTTCTTTGAGCAGACTTTCCATTTTGATTTTTGAAAATTTCAACTGAATGTTTATCCATTGGTGCAATACCAGGAAACATTGCCACTAATTGCCCGTAAGTTTTTTCTCCCACAGGAGTTGGATCTCTCGGCATCCCTTCTTCAAAAGATGGGTCAACAAAAGAGAAGTTTCCTTCTGCTACTGTTAAATTTAATTCCGGCGTTCTCAGGTTTGAAAATTTCATCAGACCATTGATAACCATTAACTGTGTTTTACCTTTTACCGAATCGTAAGAGAAGATCGCTTCCCCACCAGTATAATTAACTGTCGCGTTTGCTGAAGTTAATAAGTAGTCGTCAGTCTTATTGATTGATTGAACCCAAACGTCACCGCTTCGGAGTTCTACTTTACCAGCATAGATCGCGGCCGTTGAAGCATTCCCCATATGGAACTGGTGATCAGCATTATCCGTGAACGTCACTTGTCCACCGTGCTCAATATTGATTTCAGAATTAGTGTATAGAGTCTCACCTTTTTTAATTTCGTGAGTCTGCCCTTCGTATGAAACGAAAGCACTTCCTTTAATGTCGACAACACGCCCGAACTGGACTGGTGCTGCAAACGTTAGAGTTGGAAGGATAAGTACAGCTAGGATTGAAAGTATTTTATTCATTTGTTTTCTCTTCGATTTTTTCGTAATACGAACTTAGGATGGTCCATTCATTTGTATTTCTGTATTTCTTTCTGAACTCTTCAACTGTCGCAAAGAATTTTTTCTTATCACCCATTTTCATGTGAGTAAGAGCAACCCATAGTTTTGCGCTTCTGAAGTATTGTGATGTAGGCCATTTATCCATTAACACTGCAAAGTGTTTTAGAGTCCACTCGTGGTGTTCTCCAGACTCGTACGATGAAATTCCCGCTTTGAAATAGAACTCATCATCAAGGTGCTTGTACTCTGGATAGTAGTTCACTAGTGATGTGTAAAACTGCGCCGCTTTTTCAAAGTTTTTATCTTTGAATTCTTTATCGGCCATCTTCATCATGTCGTCAGCTGACCACTTGTATGTTTTGTATTCTACTAAATCTTTTTTCACTTCAAGAGCAACTGGTTTTACGCTGGCCACAGAACGCGATGGTGCTGCTTTCGTTTCTCCATGAGCTGCTGGTGCTGTATGAGCAACTGCTGCTCCGTGAGCTTCACCATGTGCCGGAGCTGCGTGAGCTGATGCTTCACCATGCCCTTCTGCACTTGCTACATTTTTAAAACCTGTTTGTTGTTTTAGTTTTTGAATTTCAAACTCAAGTCTTTTGACTTCAGAATGCAATTCCCTATTTTCTTTTGCTAATTTAAGCGCCACATTCTCATACTTGTTAATCAAGATGGCCTTGTGTTCAATCTTTGCGATTTCCTTCTCATAGCCGCAAGAGCTTAAAAGAGGTAAAACTAAACATGATGCTAAAATTACTTTTTTCATAATTATTCTTCCCAAAAACCGCCATATGGCATTTCTCCTTATGATTTTCGGCAGATAGAAAAAAAAATTTAATGAAATTTAGAATGTCTGATTATTTTGAATTATATGAGCTAAATAGGTCGATTAACCGATCAATACCGTCCACAAAAAGAGCTGGACCTGGTTGCAGGAAGATTTCCGGCTCCAATTCGTAAATTGTATTATTTCTTACGGCCGAGCAGTCTTTAAGCTCTGCTCTATCCTTAATACTCTGAATATCGACCTTTTTCCCGCACCAAGAGGCCAGGATAATATCTGGGTTAGCAAGACCTACATCAGTATTGGTCACGAAGCGATCAGAGGCCTTAATTCCGTCCAGAGACTTTGCTTCGAAGATATCCACTCCACCACAAAGACTAACCAGCTCACTAAACCAGCGGATCCCGCAGATCTGTGGTTCGTCCCACTCTTCAATGTAAACCTTAGGACGCTTCTTCATAGCTTTCGCAAAAGTTTTAGCTGTCGCTATCTTTTCTTCCAGGACTCTCAAGTAGGTATTCGTTTTTTCGGCCTCACCAATCATGTGCCCTAACATCCACATGTAACGAAAGATTTCATCAATCGATCTTTGATTAGAAATATAAACTTCAATCCCTTCAGCGATTAAATCTCTGGCGATGTCTTTTTGGATATCGGAAAAACCAATAACCAGGTCAGGTTTAATCTTTTGAATTTTTTTAAGATTGGCGTGAGTAAAACTAGAGATCACGGGATGCTGTGAGACTTCAGCTGGCCTCTTCGCATAAACTGAAACACCAGCAATGAGGTCACTTCTGCCAATGGCATGCAGGAACTCAACAGACTCTTCAGTCATGCAGATGATGCGTTCTGGTTTATAGCGAAAGTTACTCATAAGTCGGAAGATAGACCGTAAAGTCGGTCATGTTACCTGTTCGATGATATTTTAATAAACCTTCATGGGTTTCCACAAGACCTTTCGAAATAGAAAGACCAAGTCCCGTCCCTTTTCCGTATTTTTTAGTTGTAAAAAAAGAATCAAAGATTTTTGATTCAATTTCAGCGGTCACACCAGGTCCACTGTCTTTAATATGAATTTCAATCCACTTGTCAGTGGCAAGAGCTTCGACCTGAATCAATTTCACTTCAGCATTTTCTAGTGCATCAATAGCATTGTTAAGCAGGTTGATAAGGACCTGTGAAATGTATGATGGATAACAAATCACTCTCGTATCCGGCGCCACTTTTAAATCAAAAGCAATTCCCGATTGAACAATGCGATCTGAACCAAGAAGCACAATTCCTCTTATCAGTTCATCGGCACTCACAGACACCATCTGATCCTGGTGACCTTGTCTGGCAAAAGTACTGATCCCTTTAACAATTTGAGAAAGCCTTAAAATCGTGCTCTCTACTTCTTCAATAATATGATCACATTTATCCAGGTCCAGTTCATCATGAGAAAAAAGATTTCTGATCTGGTGAAGTTTCCCCTGAATCGTAAAAAGTGGATTGTTAATATCGTGAGCAAGGTTTGAGGCCATTTGCCCTAGTGACTGGAACTTAGCACTTTCAAGCAGAAGATTTTTTTGTTTTCCAATTTCTTCTTTTAGATGCTCATTTAATTGAACAAATAAATAACTCATTAAAAAACATGAAACAAAAACCAGCATGAAATAAAAAAGAAAAAGTGGTTTAAAGTTTGAAACCGTTTCAATAGGCACGAAGAATTTGTAATTCAAAAGATTAATGATCACACCCATGACCACAATGTTGATTCCAAAAAAGATTAACGCATATGATGGTTTAAAATAGAAGGCCGACATTAAAAATAATGGAATAAGCCAGATAAGAGAAAAGAACCCTAAACCGTGGGTCGAAAAAGCGCTAGCGTAGATGGCCAGAAAAAGCACACTGATTTGCAGGAAAGCTCCGACATTCAGCGAAACTTCGAAGTTGGTTGTACGTGTCTTAAGAAAGATAATTAACGTGAAGAAAACTATGATGCTACAAAGCACGCCAATTCGGATGAATAGAGGTACTTCTAATATCGTGGTTCCGATAAAAAGTATGGCACAGACTATAATGCCTAGTATCCCTGCCGCGACAATAGAGCGCGCACGAAAGACAGTGGCAATATCTACTTGTTCAGCAACGTGTTCCGGAAGAAAGAAATCTAGTAGAAGATAGAGTTTTTTTAGCATCGCTACCCATTATATTAAGCTTTTATGTACTAAACATTATGTCGTTAATAGGGCCTTTGTAAACTCTTTGTAAGGACTTTGTGAATTATCTGTTAACATTTCTAAAAGTTGTTTTTAAAGGCTAAAATAGGTTAAAATTCTTAAGGATAATTATAGATGACACACCCATTTTTAGGAAGGTCTTATACTATGCGCTCATTCATTCTCATGATTCTTTCGCTATCATTTTTTACTGCTTTTGCTGCCGATGAATCAGTCCCGGCAAAACCAGTAAAATTTGGTATTCAAACTTTTAAAGCAGGCAATGATGAATTCATTGCACTAAATTTTGAAAACTTCCCACACTGGCACACTTACTGGAAAAATCCAGGCGACGCAGGCCTTGCGGTTAAAAATGTTTTCACAGTTGACGCAAAAGAAGTGAAGTTTGACGAGATGGAATGGCCTGCACCTAATCGCTTCATTGAGCCCGGAGACCTTTGGGCCTACGGGTATGAAGGAACGTACTCATTCTTCTACAAATTAAAAAAAGCTGACTTTAATAAACTGAATGGCAAGACGATTGAACTCAAATCAACATGGCTGGTGTGTAAGCATATTTGCGTTCCCGGGCAAATGATCACAACCTTCAAGCTTGCTCCAGGAAAAATCACTACGACAACTCCTGATTTAATGCCTGAGTATGAGGCCACTGTGCTCTCAGAAAGATTTGAAGCGCTTCCTAGAGTTATGCCGATTCCAGCTTACCTGGATCTTCGTCTGGCAAAAGGAAAAGCTCCCAACACTCTGGTCTTAAATTACAAAGTTGCAAAAACAACTGATATGAGTTTTTTAAAAGATAACAATCTTCTTTATGCTTTCCCGCAAATCCCTTTTGATGTGAAACATGAGAAAGTGACAGCAGGAACGAATGAACTGACTGGTGTGACTGAAATCAGCTGGGATGGAGAATACCAGACACCTCCGCAAGATCTTCCCAAAGATGGTAAATTTAAAAAACCTTATACACTTAGATTTTTATTCAACGATCCGATCGAAAGAAAAACGATTGTTATTGAAAAGAAATTTTCCGGGTTTGATTTAACTGAAGTGGCCGTGGCCGCTGCAGCAACAACTGAAGCACCGCCTGCTGATATGGGTGGTACTCCAATCGGGCCGACTGAAACAAAAACAATCGTTGCAACGTCTACGAACTCAATCGTCTATTATCTTGCTCTTGCTTTCGTTGGTGGATTAATCCTCAATATTATGCCATGTGTACTCCCTGTTATTTCCATTAAACTCTTTGGTTTAGTGAAATATAAAAACGAATCACACAAAACAATTCTTCGTCACAACTTCTTTTACACGATGGGGATTCTTTTTACCTTCATCACTCTGGCCACAGTAGTTCTCTCGCTAAAATCTATCGGCTCACAAGTCGGATGGGGCTTCCAGCTTCAATCGCCTAACTTCATTGCCGTGATGGTGACTGGTCTTTTCATTTTTGCTTTAAATATGTTTGGCCTGTTTGAATTCAGAACTCCTGGTGGATCTAAACTAGGAAACGTTTCAACTTCAGAAAGTTTTGGTGGCGATTTCTTGAGCGGAGTTCTAGCAACTGTTTTATCGACTCCTTGTTCTGCTCCTTTTTTAGGAACGGCCTTAACATTTGCTTTCACTTCTTCAACGATGGAAATTTATCTGATCTTCATTATGATCGGTCTGGGATTAGCTTTTCCTTTTATCCTGACTGCAGTTTACCCAAAGCTGGTGGCCTTCTTACCAAAACCTGGTAACTGGATGAACACTGTTAAAAAAGTTTTAGGTGTCACTCTTCTCTTAACGATGATCTGGCTTCTTGATGTTTACAATGCTCTTGTCGATGGATCTTCACATTTAATAAAACTAGGAACAATCCTGGTGTTTATCTTTGTAGGATTTTTACTTTCAAAGAAAAAAGAGAAATGGATTGGAGCTGCAAGTTTCCTTATAGCTCTTGGTGTTTTCATTAACATCACAACGACAACGATAGTTGCAAGTGCAGATGAACAAACGGCCATGATCAGAGACAAACAAAGCAAAGGTCTAGACTGGCAGCCATGGTCAGAAGCAAAAATGAATGACCATAAAACAAATCAACAAGTGGTCTTTATCGATTTTACGGCCAAGTGGTGTTTCACTTGTAAAGTGAATGAGAAATTAGTTTTAGACACTCAGGCCTTTAAAGACCTGGTTCAAGAAAAAGACTTAAAACTTTTACTTGGTGACTGGACAAAAAGAGATGAAGTGATCGGAAGTTTCCTTCGAGCAAATGGATTAGTGGGAGTGCCTGCTTATTTCATTCAGAAAAAAGACGGAACATTAGTTAATCTTGGAGAGACGGTCACAATCGCTAGAATTAAAGAGTATTTGAATTAAATAAATCAAGGGCAAGATTTTCAATCATGGGTTTATCCCAAAGATCATTAAGCCACGGTGCTGGAATGGAGTTCACTCCATAAAAAGCACCGGCCACCTGGCCAAAAACCGCTGCCGTTGTGTCTGTATCATCTCCAAGATTCACGGCCATCTTCGCTCCTTCAGCAAAGCTTGCTGAGTGATAAAAGCACCACATTGCTCCTTCCAGGCATAACAGAGCATCCCCTTTCCCTGAAACTTCTTCGTAAGACTTCTTAAAATCAATTGTGGAATCAGCAAAAATTTCTTCTTTAGATTTTCCAAGCAGTGCTCTGTGAATAAAGCGTGCTAAATCTTCACAGGCCTTAATGCAATTAAGTGGGGCGTGCGTGACTTTAGAACTAAGTCCAGCGTACTTAATTGTATCTTCTAAATTATTTAAATAGAAAAGTGGAATAGGCGCCAGTCTCATCAGTGATCCATTAGTCGCTGGATCAGTTTCTGCACCGGCATAGATATCTTTATTTTCTTCGTATCTTAAAAGAGCGGCCTTCGTTGTATTGCCAATATCAAAACAGTTGCCCGTGCAGCTCATATAACCTTCACGGAACCATTTCACATAACGCTCAACCTGATCGTAAGGATCGAATCCTTTCTTTTCAATAAGGCTGGTACCAAGACATAAAGCGAGACTTGTATCATCAGTCCACTGCCCTTTTTTTAAATTAAAAGGTCCACCGGCCTGCATTTCTTCTACGGGAGGAAAAGATCCTCTTTCTTTGAACTCAACAGGAGCACCAAGGGCGTCTCCCACTGCTAAACCTAAAAGACAACCTAAGAAGCGGTCTTTTAATTCAATCACTCAAAACGCCCCGGAGTTCTCATCAGTTTTGTAATAACTTCTCTTGGATCTAGTTCATTATAAAGAACACCGTACACACCATTAAAAATTTGTGCGCGGATATCAAATTGCTCTGAAATAAAGTGAGCTGCTTTGGCAGTTTTATAACCTTCCACAACTGATCGTTGAGAAGCAATAATTTCTTCGGCCTTACGACCTTTTGCCAGCTCAAGTCCAAATGTTTTATTTCTTGAAAGATCCCCTGTGGTCGTAAGAATTAAATCCCCCATTCCTGATAAGCCATAAAAAGTTTCAGGACGGGCATTATAGACGGCACCAAAGCGAAGCATTTCTGCAATCCCACGAGTGATCATCGCTGCACGAGTGTTGTGGTTGTAACCCAGACCTTCAATAACCCCTCCGGCAATCGCCAGAATGTTTTTTAAAGCTCCACCTAAAAGAACACCTTTAATATCGTAACTCGCCAGCACTTTGAATGAATTAGTATTCATCATTGCTGAAACTTCTTCTAAAACTTTTTTAGATCGTCCTGCAAGTGTCACTAAAGTGATTTGTTCCTGCATAATCTCATGAGCAAAACTAGGCCCTGATAAAAAGCAGAAATGGTCTTTAAAGTGTGGGTACATATCAAAGAATAAATCGTCTGAGAGCTCAAGTGTATTGGGATCGATCCCTTTTGACAGAGATACAATCGGAATACGCTTCATCAGATAACTTAAAAAGCGGTCGTAATTTTCATTAAAATACTCACTGATTCCCGCTGTCGGAAGAGCTGAAACAATCAACTCGATTTTCCCCGGGATATTATCAACTTCATCCCACGTAAGAGCAGCATCAATGTTAGGAGCAATTTTTAATCCCGGAAGATAAATTGAATTCTCTCCACCTTTAATTGCATCGTAAATATCCTGAGATCTTACTTTTAAAATAACCTTATCAAAGTTTTGCGAGAGAACCTGGGCCATCGCTGTCCCAAATGCACCAGCACCGATAACAAGAGCAATTTTGTGTTTTGAAGCGTTCATAGTGAGATAATTCCTTTTATCACTGAAGCACGTTTATAAACGAGGATGATCTCCTCACTTGTATTCATAACCATTTTACCACTGACACTGATGTACTTACCGCTTGAAGAGGCCTTTTGCTCAATCTCCATCCCTTGCATAATGAAAATGATCTGGTGAATTTCTTCAAGTGGCACAATAAACTTAAACAAGTACTCGCTGGGAAATTTTACCGTTTCATCCAGCACCAGTTTCAGTTGGCTTAATCTTAATTCAAATTCGCTCATTAAAACTCCATCAATTCCAAAGGAATGTTCTGAGCGTAACGAAGAATGTCTATCACTTCGCGAGCACATGCATCCCCAGCTTCACGATGAGTGATGTAATCAACTGCTTCCTGGATTTCTAAACTTGCGTTCGGAACCGTGGCAGAAAATCCAACTCTTCTTAAAATTGGTAAATCAATAAACTCATCGGCCATATAAAGAACCTGTTCATCAGTATAACCCAATGCCAGGACTTTTTTATAGGATTCTCTTTTGTCTTCGTTTCCAAAATAAGCAAAGTTCAGTTTTAGGTTTTCAACAAAGCGCTTTCTTACACCCTTGCTGTCTCCACCTGAAATAACTCCGACATGCAGTCCTGCGGCCATCATCATTTTTAAACCATGCCCATCAAGAGCGTGAGTTGTGCGGTTAAAACCAACATCCTCACCTTCCCATGAAATTTTCCCGTCAGTTAAAATTCCATCAATATCAAAAATACAAACTTTAATCTTTGAGAGTTTATCTTTAAACTTTTCAGCTGTGACTCTCAGAGATTTTTTTTCATCTAGTGCTTGTGCCATTATTAAACTACCTCATAGATACGAAGTAATTGTTCAACAATTGACTTAATTTGGTCAAGTGGAAGACTTGTCGCTGGATCAGATAATGCTTTATCCGGGTCCGGGTGAGTTTCCATAAAAATCCCGTCAGCTCCAGCAGCGATGGCAGCTTTTGCTAAAACAAAAATTTGTTCACGCTTTCCACCAGTCGCATTTCCTAAACCACCTGGTCTTTGCACACAGTGAGTAGCATCGTGAACAGTTTTAACTCCGAAACTCTTCATGATCTGGAAAGAGGCCATATCAACAATAAGGTTGTTGTATCCAAAGCTCGATCCACGTTCAGTTAAAAGGATTTGGTTTTTTGGAAGAAATGTTGTCGCTTTATCAACGATGTTTTTTGTATCTTCCGGCGATAGGAATTGTCCTTTTTTTACTTTTAGGATTCTTCCGTACTTAGCACAAGCTTCTGCTCCAGCTGCGATAATATCAGTTTGACGGCACAAGAATGCCGGAACCTGAAGAACGTCAACAAGAGTTGCTAGCTTCATTGCTTGAGAAGCTTCGTGGAAATCCGTTAATACCGGAAGACCGAATGTCTCTTTTACTTTTTGTAAGATTCTCATCCCTTCATCAATTCCAGGTCCTCTGTAAGAGCTGATTGATGTACGGTTCGCTTTATCAAAGCTTCCTTTGTAAGTAAGAGTGATTCTATCTTCAAAAGGTTTTAAATCTTTTACAAGTTTATCAGCGATACGAAGTGACATCTCTTCACTTTCAAGAACACATGAGCCGATGAATAAATCTAATTTTGGTTTTGTCATAGTTACTTCCTATTTTTGTCTGATTCTTCAATAAACGCTTTGAAAAGCGGATGAGGAGAAAATGGTTTTGATTTAAATTCTGGATGGTATTGGCAAGCAATGAAGAACGGGTGGTCTTTTAACTCTACCACTTCAACTAAATTAAGTTCACGGTTAAACCCTGATACAACCATTCCTGCTGCCGTAATTTTATCCATGTACATATTATTAACTTCAAGACGGTGACGGTGACGTTCCTGAATAGTTTCATTCTGATAAACTTTCATTGCCAAAGATTTCGGCTCTAGATGACAGTCATACGAACCTAATCGCATGCTTCCGCCTTTTGTTCCCTTCTCACTTTGTCCTTCCATATAGTGAATCAAATGAGCTCCACCACTTTGGAATTCTTCTGATGTTGCATCTGTAATACCGGCCACGTGACGAGCGTATTCAATAACTGCAAGCTGTAACCCCAGACAAATTCCAAAAAATGGAATCTTCTTCGTACGTGCATATTCAATCGCTTTAATTTTTCCTTCTGTTCCACGGCTTCCAAATCCACCTGGAACTAAAATCCCTTGAACTCCTGCAAACAATTCATCCAGGTTTGATCCTTTTTCTAATTGTTCAGAGTCGATATAAACGGGTTTGAATTTTAACTGACATGCAATCGCACCGTGATTAAGAGCTTCGTCTAATGACTTATAAGACTCTACCAGGTCAGTGTATTTACCAACGATCCCGATCTTCACTTCTCTTAGAGGGTGACCGAAATTATAAACAACTTTTTCCAGGTCTTCAATTTTTGCAGCTGGTGCCCAAATTCCAAGAAGCTCACTGATTCTCTCATCAAGACCTTGCTTGTGGAATTCAAGTGGAACTTTATAAATTGAATCCATGTCGATTGACTGGAATACATTTTTTCTTCCCACGTTACAAAAACGAGAAATCTTATCTAGAGTGTCTTCATCCACTTCACGATCAGATCTACAAATGATGATGTGTGGAGATAAACCTTGAGACATTAATTCTTTAACCGAATGCTGAGCTGGCTTTGATTTAAGCTCGCCTGCTGCTGCGATATAAGGAAGAAGAACAAGGTGAATGAAGAGAACGTTATCCGCTCCCTCATCGTGAGATAATTGTCTGATTGATTCAATAAATGGAAGCGATTCAATATCCCCTACAGTTCCACCGATCTCACCGATTAAGATGTCACAGTTTTCTGAGGCCACATGAATTCTTCTTTTAATTTCATTCGTGATATGCGGAACAACCTGAACAGTTTTTCCAAGGTATGTTCCCGCTCTTTCATTTTCAATAACTTTTAAATAAACCTGACCAGTTGTAAAGTTACTGTCACGCTTAAGTGTTAATGAAGTGAATCTTTCATAGTGACCAAGATCCAGATCTGTTTCAGCACCGTCATCGGTAACAAAAACTTCTCCGTGCTGAGTTGGACTCATTGTTCCTGGATCAACGTTGATGTATGGATCCATTTTTAACATCGATACATTTATTCCACGTCTCTCTAAAAGACCTGCAATACTCGCAGCTGCTAATCCTTTCCCAAGTGAGCTTGCTACTCCACCAGTAATGAAAATGTACTTTTTATGTTTCTTATTTTCTGCCATTTAACACCTCTTCTACTTTTTTAACATCTTCAGGATGGTCTACACCCATTACAGTGCTCTTTGTTTCAAGAGCTCCAATTGTCATGCCCATTTCCAATGCTCTTAGTTGTTCTAGTTTTTCCAGATCTTCTAATCTTGAAACGGGGGCCTTCGCAAAATCACTTAAGGCAGATGGTTTATATGAATAAACACCGATATGCAGGAACCAGTAATCACCGACTGGATCAATTCCACTATCGCGTTTAAAGGGAATACTTGCTCGAGAAAAATAAAATGCTTTTCCAGTTGTTTCACTCATCGCTACTTTAACTTTATTCACATCGTGAAAAAAACTATCAAATCCCATTTGCTTTTTTACTAATGTAGAAATCTCAAATGGTTTACTCAAATGAAACTCAGCAAGGCGTACGAGGTCACTTCCTTCCAGAAGTGGTTCATCACCTTGAACGTTAATCACAAGGTCGTAATTTTTTGCTTTGAAAAAACGATTGTAAGCTAATTCAATTCTCAGCGTTCCAGAAATAACATCGTCATCCACTCTCACAACATTTTGTGAGAACGACTTGATATGCGCTTCTACTTCATCACTGTCAGTGACTACGTATGAATCGAATTCAATGTTGGGATGAGAGGCAGTTTGGCAATTCTCCAAAACTCTGGCGATCATGGTTTTGCCGGCGATTAAAGTCAGTGGCTTACCAGGAAAACGAGTTGAAGCAAAACGCGCGGGAATTAAAATGAGGACACTTTTTTTACTCACTTTAAAGGTCTCCAAAAATAGATATAATAAGCTTAAGATTATAGAGGAGCGCACGCCTTATGGCCCAAAGAATTTCAATTCTATTCCTGATTATTTTTATCGGATACCGCTCATTGTCGCATGCCGAAGATTATAAGCGCACCGTCATTACTGATCCAAGCATCAGCCGCCGCTGTGACATCCTCACAGAGACCAGAAAAGAGAAAATTGCCAATAAACAACGCATACTGGCCATGATCGAGAGAAATAAACACTTACAAAGTGTAACACCTGAGAACAAAGTTACGGTAAAGAAAAAACTAGAAGTGAATCTCGGCCATTTAGAACATGAACTGACTCTGATTCTGACTCAAATTCAATTCCAGGAAGAAAATATCGTACGAAAGGGCTGCCCCGGCGTAACGCTATAAAATACTTTTCAATGCATATCGCCCCCTCTATCCTATTCTAAACATTTAACTGTTACTTTTAGAATAAATAGAGAACAAACATGACCAAAAATCTCTTTTTGTCCCTGGCCGTATTATCTCTTTTAACTCCAAAAGTTTTATTGTCTCAAGATAACGATGACACAATTGAAACTCTGGACTCTTCGTCATCAACATCAAACGAAGAATTAAGCGATGGGCCTCAGACACTTCCTGCAGGCGAGGCACCTATGCCTCAAACTGAATCAATCCCTTCAAAAAAAGTGGATGAGATGACGGAAGATGTTGAGAACCTTGAGCCAGTGAGCACTCCTGCACCTGCAGGTTCTACTCTTCAGCAAAGAACTGGTGTGATTCCCGAAGAAGAATTACTAAAACCAAAAAATCCAAAAAAAGTTGAAAAAGTTCGCTCGCAAAAGCAAACGACAGAAACTGAAATGTACGTTCAGCAAGACGCTAACAAATACAAACTCAACGATATTTACAAAAACCTGCAGCTCAATGATGTGATCGAGCAAGGTCTAAGAAAAAACTACGACCAAAATATCCGCGGTCAAAGACAAGAATTAAATGAGATCTCTTTTTCAGGTGCTAAAAGTGCTTTCTGGCTTCCAGAATTAAAAGTGACTCTTAATACAGACAACCAAAAGATTTCTAATCTTCATAGCAGCTCTCGCCCACCACTGGTTCCTAACTCAACTTCACCAAGCGGAGTTTTAGGATTATCGCTGGGAGATTACACTGTATTTAACTGGGGTAAAGACTACGCTCTTTATCTGAATAAAAAATCAGTTTATGAAAGAAACACTCAAATTTTCAATGAATCAAAACGTGAATTAAAACTCGATTTGATCAATAGTTTTTTCGCTCTAATGTCTTCTAAAAATATCGAAAAAATCCGCCAGGAAGAATTGCGCCAGACTTCTTTTGTTTATCGCTTAAGCAAAGAGAAAATCACGGTAGGAAAAACTTCGAAACAAGATTATTACCAGGCACGCAGTGAATACTTAAAATCTCAAAACGATTACCACGATGCTAAAATCGTTGCGGATCAAGCTGATGAAGGTGTCGCTTTCCAAATTGCCGATGCGGTTGGAACAAAATACGTCATTAATGAAGCTCTTGATTACCGCCGTCTAAAAATCACTTTAGATGAAGTGGTGGCCATTGCTGAAAAAAACAATCCAACTCTTTTAACGAACAAAGTGATCATTGATAATGCTGAAAGAGATTATGATGTTGCTCTTAAAGACAACATGCCTCTTCCAAAGTTCTCGATCAATCTTGGTGCTTACAACCACCGCTTTGGACCTGGAACAAACACAACTCGCTATGAAACTTATTCAGGTGGAGGAAATGTTGAACTCGTGGCCTCTATCAACACAACGTGGAGCTTAACTGGTCAAGATGGTTTCTTAAACTCAAACCGCCTGGCAACCAGCAGAATCACGAAAGAAATTGCGATGAAGGAATTTGAGAAAAACACTCACTACACTCAATCAAACATCAGACAGACTTATAAGACGATTTTATCTCTTCAAAACCAATTAGTGATCTTAGAAGCAAGACTTCCAAGCTTACAAAAAACGTTTGATACAATTTTAGACAACTACCTTGGTGGAAGAACAAAATTCTATGATTTCTCAATGGCACTGGATGATTTAACGACGACTAAAATCTTCTACGAACAAATCAAACTTCAGCATTTAAGAGAAAAATTAACTCTTGCCCGCCTGGCAGGAATTGAAGATTTCCCAGGTGAGAATTTCGAGTTACTGGCAAAAAGGGCAAAGGGTAAATAAGATGAAAAAATTAACAAAAAAAATGATTCTTCCAGTTTTATTTACTGCGAGTATGGCCTCTGCAAACTCTGCTGAATTAATTTTAAATTCTGACAGCACTTTCAACCCTACTCACGAAAACCGCTTTTCTTTCATGATGGGTGTGAACCCAAGCCTGACAAAATCGGCCGACATGAGCAATTTTACATTTTCATACGGAAAGAAAATGGAAAATTACTGGATCGATACAAATTTTGCCATGAATAAGGGATTATTCAAAAAGTTTTCTGCCAATAATCAAACGGCCACAGGTGCTACAGATGAGCAATTAGAAGAGCAAAAAAACTCTCTCACAACGATCGGTGTAGGTATCGGAAGAGAAACTCGCTACGCACAAACTCTGCTTCCATTTAACGATATCTATGAACTAATGGCCGCCAACATCACTTACAACAGCTACAAAGAAGACTTTTCTGGAAAATCTTTTTCAGGGCCTGGTCTGCTTGCAAAATTTTCTGTTTATAAGAGATTCAACGACTATTTTAGTGCCGGTGCTCATTTCAATTACAACCTTGCTGTGGTAAAAAGAGCTCAAGAGAATGACACGGAAACAAACTCACAGCGCTCTTTAACCCTGGGCTTTTTGACTATGGGAATTGACTTGAGTTTCTACCTATAAACTAAGGATGAAATATGATCCCTCGTTACGAAGCAAAGGCCATTACACCAATATGGAGTGATGAAAACAAGTTTAAAACTTTCCTTCGAATCGAGCTTGAACTGCTGCGTGCTCTGGAAGAAAAAAAGATGATCCCATCAGGGATCGCCGAAACAATCCAGAACACGGCAAAAATCCACACTGATAGAATTGATGAAATCGAGTTAACAACCAGACACGACGTCATCGCATTCTGCACTTCAATCACTGAACAACTTCCTGCTGATATTGGAAAGTACTTCCACTACGGTGTGACGAGTTCAGACGTTATTGATAGTGCTCTTACCCTTCAAATTAAATCTTCTTTAGATGTCGTGATGAAGTCATACGACGCTTTCTTAGAAGCTCTCAAAGCACGTGCTATCGAAACGAAGATGCTTATGACCCTAGGTCGCTCTCACGGAATGTACGCTGAGCCGATGAGTTTTGGACAAAAGCTTCTTGGTCACTATGCTGAATTCAAACGCAGAAGATCAGAACTTCAGGAATTCTACGACAATGAATTAACTATTCAGCTCTCAGGAGCTGTTGGTAACTATACGATCCTGACTCCAGACATTGAAGAAAGTGTAGCTAAAAAATTGGGTGTAAAAGTTGAAGACGTTTCAACTCAAATTATCCCAAGAGATAGAATCGCAAAAATGATCTCTATCACTTCACTTGTTGCTAACGCTATTGAAAGGCTTGCTGTTGAAATCCGTCATCTTCACCACTCAGATGTGAGAGAAGTTGCTGAAGGTTTTAGAGCTGGTCAAAAAGGCTCAAGCACAATGCCCCATAAGAAAAATCCGATTGCCAGCGAAAACCTTACTGGTCTATCGCGCTTTCTTCGCTCACATTTAACGATGGCCCTCGAAAATGCAATCCTATGGCATGAAAGAGATATCAGCCACTCAAGTGCAGAAAGACTTTATCTTCCAGATCACTTTGGAATTTTAACGTACGCTCTTGATCGTTTTACAACTACTCTCAACCTGCTTGATATCGATGAGAAAGTTATAGAAGGTAAAGTTCTAGCTCACACTCACTACTTATCAAGTTTCTACCTGCACTTCTTAATTAAGAACTGCGAGTCGCTTACAAGAGAAGATTTATACACAGTGGTTCAGGCCGCATCGTTTGACGTGGAAGCAAAATCTAATCCACTTAAATACCGTGAGTTCATTCAAAACGAACTTAAAAGCAGAAAAATTGATGTAAAACTTCCGGAAGTAACCCCAGAAGGATTAAGAAACATTTATCTGAAGTCCGTTGATCACGTCTTCAACAGAGTTTTATAAAATGAATAAAGCGGTTCCATACAACAATAATATCTTTTCTCTCCAAGGAAGATTGAGCCGGGCCGCTTACATTACCCAAAACCTACTTATCAATCTTGTTGGATTTCGCTTCCTATACTACCCACAGATTGTTGAATCTTTTTATAAGATGAAAGCGAATCCTGATTATAAATACCTTATTGAACAATTAAGAGAAGCTCCGCATTTTGCTTACGCCTTTAAGGCATTAGATCAGGCACCAAAAGAAACGATGATTATCATCGTGATTAAGTACCTCTTCATCATTCCTTTTCGTATGATTGATATCAAAAGAATGAAAGATATTGTTGATCGTGAACTCACTTCGACAGAGATGTTTTTGATCGCTGTGATCTTCACTCTGCCTTACGTCGATTTTTTTACAACGTTAGGTCTCTCGATGATTCCGGCATTTTATTATGCTAACAAAAAGAATATTCAGAATATTAAAGCGGATGATTTAAAAGACGCTCGCAATGAGAAGTTTTTACAATTGAATCAAAAACTTTTTGAAAGTGGAAAGATCTCTCGTGCCGACTACATCAAGGCACGAGATGAACATACTAAAAAACCCTAAAGTTCAGTTTTATCCAAGAAAATTTTCCCTGATCCATTTGTAACATGACCAAGTAAGAATGCTTTTTCTCCCAGGCGTTCAAGCTCAGCAATAATCAACTCTGGTTTATCAGTGGCGACCACCATGCCCACTCCCATATTGAATGTACGATGAAGTTCAGCAGTATCAAGACCACTTAGATCACATACTTCTTTCATGAAGTTTGGAAGAGCTGGTGCAGCTGTTACATGGTAATCGAAAGTGTCGTTAATTCTTGGAATGTTTAAAAATCCAGATCCTGTGATATTGGCCAATCCTTTAACTGAATCTCTATGAGTTTTTAATAACGAGAGTACTGTCTTCACATAGATTGTTGTAGGAGTCAGACAGGCCCTTTTTAAATCGAGATCACAGCTTTTAACATCTAAAATTTTTCTTACTAGAGAAAAACCATTTGAATGGAAACCTGAACTTGCGATTCCGATTAAAGCATCCCCTGCGACCAGCTTCTTTCCATCAATCAAATCTTTCTTACTCACTTCACCAACACTGAAGCCAGCAAGATCGTAATCCCCAACTTGATACATACCTGGCATTTCTGCCGTTTCTCCACCGATTAAGGCCATACTTGATTGCAAGCAACCATCAACGATTCCTTTTAAGACTGATTCGCTTACATCTAATTCAAGTTTACTTGAAGCAAAGTAATCTAAGAAAAATAATGGACGGGCCCCTGAGCAAATTAAATCGTTCACACACATAGCAACCAGATCAATTCCGATTGTATCGTTCACACCCAGGTCGATAGCGAGTTTTATTTTTGTTCCTACTCCATCTGTTGAAGAAGCAAGGTATCTGTCTTCATCAAGAGCATAAAGGGCGCAGAAGCCTCCTACACCTGAGACGACTTGTTGATTATAAGTTGATTTTACCATTTTCGAGATTCGCTCTACGAACAAATCACCTTTTTCTATATCAACACCACTATCTTTGTAATTCATTCCCATAATTTTTCCTTTTTAATGCCTGAAGTGCCTTTTCCCAGTCGTCATCATCGCAATCCCAAACTTATCACAAGCTGCAATCACTTCATCATCACGGATGCTTCCACCCGGTTGAATAATCGATTTGATCCCAACCTCATGACAAACCTCAACCGAATCAGCAAATGGAAAAAATGCATCTGAAACAAGCAGCATATTGTCCATCGACAACCCTTTATTCTCAGCACGAACCTTTGCCAATAAACGAAGCGAGTCCAATCTATTCGGCTGCCCCATCCCCGTCCCGGCCATTGTAAAATTCCCATCTAGAGTCTTACAAACCAGAGCAATCCCATTGCTCTTTAAATGTTTACAAGCAAGAATCCCAAAATCAACCAACTCAAGTGTTTCAAAAGGCATCTCTTTTTTTGTTACAAGCTTAAGCTCTTCTGATTTTCCAAAACTCTCATCTTCATTTTGCATTAGAAGACCACCAGAAATACTTTTTACAATAAACTCTGATTCTTCTTTAGGACGATTGGCAATTTTAAGGAGTCTGACATTTTTCTTCTTAGCAAAAAACTTTAATGCTTCTGCTGAGTAATCAGGAGCGATAACCACTTCGATAAATTTCTCACATAAAAACTTAGCGCATTGATCATCCACTGTTTGTGAAAATGAAATAATCCCACCGAAGCTGCTGACACTGTCCCCGTTCCAGGCTTCTTCTAGCGAAGAAAAAAGATTTGAGGAAACCGCAAGTCCACATGGGTTGGCATGCTTAATAACAGCAGTCACCGCTTTGCCACTTGAGACATGAGCAATGTCACTCATCACTCGCCAAGCTGCATCTGCATCAACCCAGTTATTATAAGAAAGCTCTTTTCCTTGCAGAACTTCAGCATCAACTAAATTGATAGAAGTCTGAGTATTTTTTAATTTAAAAATATTCGCTGTCTGATGAGGATTCTCCCCATAACGAAGAGTTTCTTTCGCAACAATCGAAAGCCATGATTTTTCTTCTGGAGCTTTCTTCTCTTCAAATCTTGCAGACAATTCATCCGCGATCATCAGGTCATATTGAGCAACACGATTAAATGTCCTAACGGCCAGAGATCTTCTTGTTTCAAAAGACGTTGTCCCAGTGAATCCTGTTAAAAACGAATCATAGTCACTCACGTCTGATAACACAGCAACCGACTCATAGTTTTTAGCGCTCGCACGCAACATCAAAGGGCCTCCGATATCAATATTCTCAATCAGCACTTCTTCTGTAGCATTTGTTCCTGCGTACTTCTCAAAGGGATAAAGATTACAAACAACTAAATCAATTGGCTCAATATTTAATTCACGGGCCTCTACAATATCTGTTTCATGGTAACGACGAAATAAAAGTCCGCTGGTTACAGGGAAAGAAATAGATTTCATTCTCCCGCCGAAAGCTTCAGGATTGCCTGTCACTTTTTCAATCGATGTTACAGGAATCCCCAGGTCTTCAATAAACTTTTTCGTTCCACCTGTTGAAATGATCTCAACATTATTTTTATGAAGAGTTTCTACTAACATCGTCAAGTTAGTCTTGTCAGTCACACTGATCAGGGCACGCGAAATTTTACGGTTTTCGTTTCTCATTTCATCCTCATCTTAATTATTAAAATTTTCTTCACAATAAGATATTCCACTTTCAAAGATAGCTGCACCAATTCCGACAGCATATCCTTTGTCTTTCCCAGATGGACTATGCCATGCGCTTGTCGCCGCTTCCGGATGTGGCATCAATCCAAAGATTCTTCCTGTTGGATCGCACACTCCAGCGATCTCATTGTATGAACCATTCACATCTTCTGAGTATGAAAGAGCGATCTGTCCATTTTCACCAAGAGTTTTATAAGTTTTAAGCTGGTCTTCAGCATTTCCTTTAAAAACAATTCTTCCTTCACCGTGACGAATAGGAAGACTGATTTTTTTACCTTTAAGTGTTTTTGTCCAAACACAACTAGATGTTGGAACATCTAAATCAACCCAACGGTTAATAAAGTGCCCTTGACGGTTACTCGTTAAAGTCATTGTTCTTTCTGTAAATGGTTTTGGAAGAAGTCCCAGTCTTACTAATGCTTGAAATCCATTACAAATACCAATCACAAGCTTTTTGTTATCAATGAATTTCTTTAACTCAACATTAAGAGCGTACTTAAGTTTCAGAGCAAGAATTTGTCCTGAACCAATCTCATCTCCAAATGAAAATCCACCAGGAAGGGCCAAGATGTGAGCTGTATCTAAAATTTGTGGGTTATTTATAAGATCTGTAATGTGAATGATCTCAGCTCTGATTCCCTTTTCAAGAAAGGCCAGTGCCGTTTCGGTTTCACAGTTAATCCCGTCCCCTGTTAAAATTAAGGCCTTAATATTTGAACGTGCTAAGCTCATACTAATCCCTCCACTTCTACTTTATAGTTTTCCATACACTCGCGACCACTTACATTTAAAATCGTTTGATCCTGAACATGAACCATTAATTTTTCATCATTGGTAGTCACACCAAGCTTCATAAAATAATGTCCCGTGAGATTGTCTTCAAATTCCTTTTGATCAGCTGGATTTACAGTGACAACAAAACGTCCTGCACTCTCATTAAACAAGAATCCAAGCATATCTTTTTCGCTGATACCTTTTATTTCCAGGTTCATCCCATAAGGTGTTCCCATCATTTTCTCAGCTAGAGAAATCAAGACTCCTCCATCTGAAACATCGTGAGAACTCGCAATCAACTCTTCTCTCATCGCTTTATGAAAGCAACGGTATAAATCGAGTTGTTTTTTTCCATTAATATAAGGAAGTGGATACTCCACTGAGTAATCTTCATAAAGATCACTCAATTCAAAAGCAGAATGGTAATGCTCTAGTTTTTCACCGATTAAATAAACCAAAGACCCTACACCTTTCACTTCTGAAGTTGTGATAGCTTTCAAGCTTGGAATTTTTCCCATCGCCGTTACAAGCAATGTTGGAGGAACACTAATTTTAACTTTTTCACCTTCAGCAGTATTTCCGATAAAATCATTCTTCATACTGTCTTTTCCACTAACAAAAGGCATTCCGTAAGCAAGACTTAAATCGTAAAGCGCTTTTGAGGAACGAACTAAGTGAGCTAACTTTAATTTTGCATCTGGATTTCTTTCCGACTCAATCGGATCAGGCCAGCAGTAGTTATCAACTAAAACCATTTCATCTGGATTGGCCCCCACACAAACGGCATTTCGTACAGCTTCATCCAGTGCGTATTCCGCCATCAGGTATGAATCATACTGAGTCACTTTCGGGCAAATTCCACAGGCAATTGCCAGAGCATTGTCTGCATCTCCGCCATGAGGCTTCATCCAGATCACTCCAGCATCACTTGGTGCCGAGTAACCTTTCTCTTTTGTTCCCGTAAAAGGTTTTACAATCGTTGCCCCTTTGACTTCATGGTCATAGCGACGGATTAAATGTTCATGGCTTCTGATGTTTGGACTTCTAAATAGATCTAAAAGAATTTTCTTAAAATCATTTTTTGGAAGAAGTGGTTTATCAATCTTCTTTCCAATCCAGTGTGCACTTTTTGTATTTACATCAAAATGAGCGTTAAGCTGCATCGGCATTAAAGATTCATGTAAAAAGTGCAGTGAAAGATCTGCGACCAATTCATTATTGTATTTTACGATGAGTGACCCACTATCAGTGAATTCACCAATAACCGAAGCTTCTACATTTCTCTTTTCTGCAAGAATCAAAAAGTCGTTAATTTTATCTGTTGCTACCGAAAACGTCATACGTTCCTGGCTTTCACTTACCATCAATTCAAAAGGAGATAATCCCGGATACTTCACTAATGCTTTTTCTAAGTTAACGATCGCCCCATTTGTTAACTGGGCCATCTCACCAACACTTGAACTCAGCCCTCCGGCCCCATTGTCTGTCACACTATTAAAGAGGCCATGAATTCTCGATTCAATTAAAAAATCACTCAAGCGCTTCTGAGTAATTGGATCTCCAATCTGAACAACTGACGAAGGGACTCCATCAACCAATTCCATTGAACTAAAAGTTGCTCCGTGAATTCCATCTTTTCCGATTCTTCCACCGGCCATAACGATAAGATCCCCTGGACGCTGACCTTTATCACAAGTGTTTAAACCATTTTCTACCTGAGGCATGACTCCAATCGTTCCACAAAAAACCAGTGGCTTTCCAACGAAGTCGCGGTCAAAAACAAAAGCTCCATTCACTGTAGGAATTCCACTCTTATTTCCCCCATCTTGAACGCCAAGATGAACACCTTCTTTAATGCGATCAGGATTCTTTAGAAGAAGTGGCATTGAAATCTGATTGTCTTTAAAATACTTATTTTCTGCCAGACAAAATACGTTTGTATTCGCGATCGGCTTAGCTCCAAGCCCTACACCTAAAATATCGCGGTTCACTCCTAGAATTCCTGTCAGCGCTCCACCGTATGGATCAAGTGCACTTGGCGAATTGTGAGTTTCAACTTTAATACAAACATCAATGTTGTCGTCAAAGCGGACAATCCCCGCATTGTCATGAAAGATCGAAATCAGCCATGGAAGCTTTCTTTCTTCTTTAATCTTTAACGTCGACCCACGAATAAACGTTTTAAAAATCCCATTAACTTTCAAATCCCCAATGGCCTTCACCCCTTTTGGTAAATTTGATTCGCTGTAAGTAATCTCAGAAGAAAAAATCTTATGTTTGCAGTGTTCACTCCAGCTTTGAGCGATGACTTCCATTTCAACATCACTTGGATTGCGACCAAGAGTTTTGTAATGGGATTTTATGTGAGTAAGTTCTGCTGCACTTAAGGCCCAGCAGTTTTCCTGATTCATCTTCAAGAGCTCAGCTTCCGGTACATCGAGGTTAATGGCCGCTGACTTATTGGCCTTAATTTGCACATTCGGGAATGTAATATTTTTAAAACGAGTGTTATGAACAAGTTCATTTGAAGTTGTGACGGCAACTTTGTGTAAAAGGAAGTTCGCCATTTTTTCATAAGTTAATTTTTCTAATGTGGCGACATCTAAAGAAGTCCCTTCTACGTAGTACATAACCCCTGATGACACCTTCAGCTTTTCTTTCGATAAAGCTGGAATAAGCTTTAATGCTTCAAGGGCAGCATGAGCAGAGTTATCAGTAACTCCCGGGCGAAATCCAATATCAATTAAGTATGGATTTTTAAATCCACGGGACTTCAGCCATGAGTGATAAATTTCCTGGTTATCATTTTCTGAACTAAAAAGATTTTCCATTACACTGTCAGTAAAAACCTCTTCAGCGTAATCATGAATTCGATGAATAGGATTAAGGGATTCAACTAAAAAATATTTCACCTCAAAGATCTGTGAAAAATCCACCTGCATATAATCTTTAAACCAGGTTTTTAAACCTTCTTCATGTGTTGTCACATTTTTCAGGTTATAAACGTTCGGGTAAATTTCAAAACGATAAACATGACTCATAATAATCCCTTAAATAATTTCTCCAATACCATTGGATAAAATTCATTTTCTATTTTCAGTCCACGTGCTTTAAACTCTTCAAAACTCTCACCATGAATTAACTCAAACTTCTTTTGATCAATTATTTTTCCTGTATCCATGCCTTCATCAACAAAATGAACCGTGCATCCTGATTCAAGACCCCCCGCTCTAAAAGCATCTCCATATCCATCAGTTCCTGGAAATAATGGCAGAAGAGAAGGATGAATATTTACAATCTTATTTTTAAACACATTTAAAAAATGCGGAGTCAGAAGTTTCATAAACCCAGCAAGCACAATCCAGTCCGGATTATAATCTGCAAGCCTAACAATCATCTTCTGATCAAAATCTAATCGACTTTCACTTTTTTTCTTACGAACAAGTAAAGCAGGAACTCCAGAAGTCGCTGCTCTCTCTAAAACAAGAGCACTCTTCTTATCACTCAAGACACAAACCACTTCTGCCATATCAGATGTACGCGCCCAGTTCATAATCGCCTGCGCATTTGATCCCGATCCCGAAGCAAGAATGGCAATCTTGATCTTTGTCATTTAGATCTGTCCTCTGGCGATATCATTTCTGTACTGTGCTCCCGAAAACTCAATCTGCGATACATACTCATAGGCCTGAATACGTGCATAGGTATAAGTCTCGGCAAGACTCGTAATCCCAAGAACTCTTCCACCTTTCGTTTTCAACTGACCATGAGTCTTCTCAACTCCGGCCATGAACAAAAAGTCATAGGCCGTTAAATTAAATGTTGGATTAAAATTAATCGGATCACCTGAGCGGACTTTCTCCCCCTCTGTGCCTGGATAACCATGAGCGGCCATGACAACATGGACGGCTTTCATATCTTTTTTTATTGGTGATAATCTACCAAGCTCAACTTGAAGCTTTTTAATATCACCTTTTGCTGAAGCCTCTAACCAAGGTAATAGATCTTCATCTAAAAGAGGAAGCAGCACCTGAGTTTCCGGGTCTCCTAATCTCACATTAAATTCTAAAACTTTCCAACCGGTCATCGTCTTCATCAGACCAGCAAATAAAATTCCAGAAAAAGGCGTTCCCGCTTTTTTCATTCCTTCTATCATTGGAGAAAAAACATTTTTATTAATCCAGGTCTCATCTTCTGCCGTTACAATAGAAGCAGGAGCAAACACTCCCATTCCACCAGTATTTGGCCCCATATCATAATCACGAAGTCTCTTATGGTCACAGGCCGTACCTAAAAAGGCATAATTCGAACCATCACAAAGAGCAAAAGCGGAAACTTCAATCCCTTCTAAGAAATCTTCAATAATAATATGATTAATGTTCTCTCCCAGAAGTTTTTCCTTCATGAGAGAGATCACACCAATGCGCGCTTCGTTTTTACTCTGACAAACGATCACGCCTTTGCCTTGAGCAAGCCCATCACACTTCACAACCATTTTTTGCGAAGTCGACTCTTCAATATATTTCAAGGCCGCATCAGCTTCAAAAAACTCAGCGTATCCCGCAGTAGGAACCTGATTCGTCATCATCACATCTTTAGCAAAAGCTTTTGATGTCTCAAGCAAACTTGCGGCCTTTGTAGGTCCCATAATTAAAAGATTATTTTCTTTAAAAAGATCAACAATTCCCTCAGACAAAGTCGCTTCCGGTCCAATAACTGTTAAATCAACTTTTTCTTTCAAAGCTAACTTCAACAATCCCTGAATATCCATCGCTCCAATATTTTCAATTTGTAATTGAGGTAAAGTTTGAATCATCCCACTATTACCTGGACTCACAATCACTTTAGAAACAAGTGATGACTGAGTTAAACTATGGCATAGAGCATGCTCACGCCCACCACTACCAACAACTAAAACTCTCATAAGTACCTCTTGCTATAATCTTCTAAATTAAATTCTTCTGAGAAAAACTTCTTTCCCAACACTTTGGATGTCACTGCATTGGAGTAACTCTTATAGACGGCTTCCGCTCTTGCTTTCACTTCTGGATTAAGTTTTAAGGGAGAAGAGTTGTATTTACTTAGACACACTTCTTTAAAATCTCCCCCAACAACTAGAACATCTTTTTTGGCCGCTTCAAGATTTAAAAACCAGGCACTTCCTTTATAAGTCTCTCGCAAGAATTCTTTGGAGAAACTCTTGCCCTTATAAAGGAGCCTTAATTCATCAATCCCAATCGAGTCCACTAATATAAATGAGCGATTTCCATCTGAACCTGGAATAAATCCCACTTCAATTTTCCCATCCCAAAGCTCAAGCCCCAGGTCATGGTGAAAACGAAATAGATTAAGAGCAATGAGATTTGTCATCTGCTGAAGTTCAATCCATTCAGAGTCATTCATTCCAGAAATTTTCTGGGCCTCAGAATAATCAAGATAACGATCGCCTCGCTCTAACTTCGTCGAAAAATCAATAATCGGTGTTTTAAGTAATCCTGCTTCTGGAATTTCATTAAATCCAAACGCCTTCCACTTGGATAAATCACTCCCTAATCTTTTCGTCAGAGAATTCCCCTGAGATAACCCAAGTCTAAAAATCACTTCTAACGGAACCAAAGCATGCACAGGTTTATCCGTGTAAGCTTCATAGTGATAATTCACACCATCAAATGGCGGGCGAATAACTGAAATATTTTTAACTTTTAAATAAGGCGTATTAAATTCATCATCTAAAACAGCATGATGATTTAATCCTTGAGCACAGTATCTTTTATAAATTTCAGATTGCGATAAGGCCGACAAATACTCACTAGAAAATGTTTGATTAATAATTTCAGAAGAAAACAGACCTTCCCAATTTGCAGACTCTCCAAGGTACTGAAAAAAACTCTTCCCCATTATAGAAAGCGTTTTCCCTTTTTCGTCCAATTGATCAGGCATTTCCCCCCAATCAAACACAGAATAACGATCAGAGAATTCAAAAACCAGAGATTCTGCGGACACTTCTCCCCTGACATTTTTTACCGATCCACGGTACAGTACAGGTGGCAGATTTGTCATACATTACTCCCTATGAAGGCTTCTCATATCTTGAAAAGTTTTTGCACTTCCGATATCAACCGGGTAACACCCATTGATACAGGCCATACATAAACTTTCTTTTCCAATACTTTTTTTAGTTGCTGTTTCTGATAGATAAATAAGACGTGTGGCACCTAAGTACTCCTGCACCTCTTCAACCGTACGGTCTGCGGCCACAAGCTCTTTAGGATCTGGAAAATCCACTCCATAGTAACAAGGATATCTAATAGGCGGACAAGTCGTGGCAAAGTAAATTTCATTTGCCCCGGCCTCTTTCACCATTTCAATAATTCTCTTAGACGTTGTCCCTCTGACAATACTGTCATCAAGAAGCAAAATATTTTTTCCTTTAATCTCGCTGGCAATCGCCGTCAGTTTCAATTGAACCGCACGATTCCTGCTCGCCTGAGTATTGAGAATAAAACTCCTTTGAATATAGCGATTCTTAATAAGAACTTCTCTATAAGGAATTTTTAATGTCTCACTTAAACTAATAGCGGCCACACGGCTCGTTTCAGGAATAGGTACAACCAGATCAGGCTTAATTTCACCGCTTTCAATGAGCGCTTGAATTTCCCCAGCTAAATTTTTCCCAAAATCCAGGCGTGCAGAATAAACACTTCTTTCTTCTAATACACTCTCAGGATTAGCAAAATAAACCCATTCAAACATACAAGACTTAGGTGCAATATTTTTTTTCTTTGAATAATCCATCGAAGAGAAGATCTCCCCTGTCTGATCGATAAAAAGAATTTCTCCCGGAGCTAAATCACGAACAACGTCGTAGCCCAGGAAGTTTAATGAATTTGATTCTGAACTTAAACAATAGCTTTTTCCAAAGTGTGTTGGATGAACGGCCATTTCTTCTTCAGTTAATTTTCTCTCACCTAATATAAGTGGACGAAGCCCGTGCGGATCACGAAAAGCAAACAATCCTTTATCAGCAAGGAGTCCTAAAACAGAAAATCCACCTTTCGCTTTATCAAATAAAGACTTCACAGCATCTTGAAAAATATCAAAGTGATGTTTACCTTCAACTTTTTCACGTAATCCATCAGATAAAATATTTAAAAGTGCTTCAAGATCGTTATTGGTAAAAAGGTGTCTGCGTTTTTCTTCTAATAGATAAGTTTTCAACTCATAGTAGTTAACAATATTCCCGTTATGAACCATTCCGATTCCATGTGGGTAGTTAATTGTCATTGGTTGAATATCGCGTTTTAGATCAATTGAATTGAGTGGTGAATTTTCTTTTTCTCGAGGGCCAACAGTAGCGTAGCGGGTGTGAGCAATGCTCATTTGTCCTGAAAAGCCCGCTAGGATTTCAGGACGGAAGACATCGCTCACGAGCCCCAGGTCTTTGTGGCTGTGAAAATTTTTGTCCAAGAAGTCGAAGCTGAGAATTCCGGCGGCATCTTGTCCTCGGTGTTGCAGTAGGAGCAAACCTTGATAGACTTCCTGAAAAGAATAAGGAGTTCCAAAAACTCCGACAATTCCACACATCAGACTTATACCTTGTATTAGAAATACTTATAGTTGATAAAGAGAGACTAATTATTTTTATTTGAACAGGCCAGTAAAATCTTTTGGTATTTTTAATTTTCTTCATGCATGATCTTTTTCAGATGAATCATATCAATTCCCAAACAGTTCTCGGAATATTAGGTAGTGGTCAATTATCTCGAATGACCGCACTCGCTGCTGCTGAATTAGGCATTCAAACTCACGTTTACTGCAATGAATCTCAAACATCTCCAGCAGAGCATGTTGCAACAAAAACTTTTAAAGGCAACCTAAGTGATCAAGAATCCATTCTAAAATTTTGTGAGACTTGCGACATCGTGACTTTAGAAAATGAATTCATCAATCAAAACATCCTAGATGCTATCGATAATAAATTTCCCAATAAACTTTTTCCGAATTCAAAAACCTTCAAACATATCGGAGACAAAATCTCTGAAAAAGAAAGTTTTAGAAATGCCGGAATTAAAGTTGTGCCCTTCATGCCAGTTGGAAGTGCGGTTGAAGTTTTAGACTTTACAAAAAAACACGGATTCCCTGTTGTCTTAAAAAGTTCGAAAGGCGGCTATGATGGTTATGGAAATAGCACGATTAAAAATTCTGATGAACTAGAAGAAAAGTTTTCAAAACTAAAAGGAGATCTTTTAGTTGAAGCTTTCATCCCCTATGAAAAAGAACTCGCAATCCTAATCGCCAGAAACATCAGCGGTGAAATCGTTCACTACCCTGTTGCTCACACGATTCAAGAAAATCATATCTGCCATTTTGTCAGCGTACCTGCCGACATTACTTACTTGGTAGAAAAAGAATTAAAAGAGGCCGCAGAAAAGGCCATGATTGCCATCGACGCTGTCGGAATCTTTGCTTTCGAATTCTTCCTGACGAAAAATGGCGAGCTTTACTTAAATGAATCAGCACCTCGTCCACACAACAGCGGTCACTACACAATCGAAGGCTGCTCGACTTCACAATTTCACAATCACGTTCGCAGTGTTTTAAATCTCCCTCTGGGAAGTACAACTCTGAGAAAATCAGATGTCCTGATGCTTAATCTTCTAGGAACACAAAACGGCCTGGCAGAACTTATGCCTGCTCACAAATTCCTTTTAATTCAAGATGGCCATCTTCATCTCTACGGAAAAAAAGATTCAAAGATCGGCCGCAAGATGGGGCACTTCACTCTCTTAGGTGAAGATCCAAATGAGATGATCGAGATATTAACCAAACTTAAATCGGAATACTCACTATGAAAAAAAGCAAATCAAATAAGCCTGTTGTTGCCGTCATTATGGGAAGTCAATCAGACTGGCCGACAATGAAAGAAGCTTGTGATGTCTTAACTGCTTTTAAAATTCCTTTTGAAAAACAAATCTTATCAGCTCACAGAACACCTGACGAAATGAGAAGTTTCGCTATCGGTGCCCGTACAGCTGGAATTAAAATTATTATTGCTGGCGCTGGAGGCGCAGCTCACCTTCCAGGAATGACTGCTGCTTATACAACTCTTCCTGTAATAGGTGTGCCGATTCAATCAAAAGCACTCAATGGTATTGATAGTCTTTATTCAATCGTTCAAATGCCAAAAGGTATTCCTGTGGCGACAGTGGCGATTGGAAACGCCAGCAACGCTGGTCTTCTCGCTGTGCAAATGCTTTCAGTGAGTGATGATGATCTACATGAAAAAATTGAAACATTCCGTGCAAGACAGAATCAAGATGTTAAAGAATCAAATAAAGTTTTGAAGAAAGTGAAGTAATTAGATTTTAGAAATATAAGCGCTTTTAAATTCTAATCTTCCCATTGTTTTAGCAGACCCAAGTACATTCTGTGTTGTCGTTGATCCAATATAATAAGCAAGTTTCTTTTTAGAAAACTCCATTAATAAGCTTTTATAGAGAAGCTTACTTATGCCTCGACCTTTAAAATCATTCCCCACATAAATAGAAGCAACTAATCCATACTTGTTTTTCTTGTCCACAAAAAAGCCAATAGAACCTGCAGGTGTATTACCTTCCTTAACCACAATGCATCCTTTATTTCTTAAAAGAGCATTATAAAATTTAATAAGCATTTTTTCTGCATCTGGTTTCATAAAGATTTTTCTCATCCTGCTACTTTTGTCTACCAGATGAGACTCTCTATCAAATTTTGCCAGCTTTTTAATATCCTTTTTTTGCAACTTTTCTAAACGTAACCCAGTCCCTTTTAAAGAAACAGACTCGAGCGCTTTTAGCCCTTTTTTAGTCTCTCCTACCAATTCTAAATAAGTCAGTTCACCAGCTTCTGAAAAATGCTTTTTAGAGACAGGATCATCAAAACTTATCTGAATAAGCATTCTTTTCACTTTTTCAGTTTTTTTCATTTCTAAAGAAGCATCTTGTATTTTCTTATAAAATTGCTTTCTGGTTGCACTCAAATTCACGCAATAACAACTCTCAACATCAAAAAAATATTCTTTGAACTCTCCCATGAAAATCTTATTAAATTTAATAAAGTAGTTGAGTTTTCCCAGTTTCGAAAAACTAGTGATTAAACACTTTTCTTCGCGTGCCTTAATTAAATTTTCGGCCAATTCTTTTTTGGCAGCAAGGGCCATGCTTTTTTTAAAAACACTTTTGTATCTTGCACTGAAAATATTAATGATGGATGATAATTCTTTTTTTGAAAGCTCCATGAACTAGAGCAGATCCGGTCTCGCCTTCTTTAAATGCTCAACGATCTTCTTAATCTCCTGAGCATCAGCAACCGGCGCCACCATCACAACTTTATCGTTCACAACCACAATGTGTTTATCCATGTTGATTAGAGCAACAAACTTATCTGGTGCAAACACTACGTTATCCGCAGAATTCAAGAAGAACTCTCCGTCAGATTTAACCACAGTATTCCCGTGAGTCTCTTCCATAACCGTTGAAAGTGCATCCCAAGACCCTAAGTCATTCCAGTCAAAGTTAGCTGGCATAACCGCGATACGATCTGATTTTTCCATGATGGCATAATCAATCGAATCACTCGGAAGCTTCTCGTAAACTTTCTTTAATTTCACAGGATTTTTTACAGTGTCCATCAGCGCTTCAAAATGCTTAAACATTAAAGGCGCATGTTCTGCAAACTCTTCTAAGAAAACTCTAATCGGAGCAACGAACATCCCTGCATTCCACAAGTACTGTCCACTCTTCACATACTCAGTCGCTAATTCAAAATGCGGCTTTTCTTTAAAGCGCGACACTTTGAAAGCTTCTTCATTAAGAAGTTTCCCTTTTTGAATATACCCAAACCCCGTATGAGGAAAGTTCGGTGTAATTCCAATCGTTACGATCTGCTGATTCTTGTGAGCGAAGTCAGCTGCTTTTTTAATCGTTGAATGGAATCCTTTTTTATTTAAAATAACATGGTCAGAAGGAACGATGGTAATAACATCATCTTCACTCAACCCTTTTTGTAAAAGGCTTGCTAGCGACATTAAAATACAAGGTGCCGTGTTTCTTCCAGTCGGCTCAAAGATAATCCCGTTTGAATTGATCTTGCCTTTACTAGATGCCTTACAAAGCTTCTCTTGTTCTTTAACCGTTACAACAAATCTTTTTTCCTTAGGAATAAAGCGGTCAAATCTCTCTAAAGTTTCCTCTAAAAGACTTTTCTCACTCGTAAGACTTAAGTATTGTTTTGGTTTTTTAGAAATAGACTCGGGCCAAAAGCGCGTGCCTTTTCCACCGGCCATAATAAGAGCGTATAACTCGTAAGATTTTTTTTTCATGATAAGGGCCTATGGCATTTTGATGATTGTGTAGTCTTGTCCCACGAAAAGAGATTTCTCTCTTCCTACGTAAGCTTTTGCTTCTTCCGCACTGTTAAATGCTTCAAGACTTACACGGTACCAAGTCCCTTTTCCTTTAATCTCAATTTGATTAATGATGGGGTTGTATCCGCGTGCTCTGAAACCTTCTGCGAAACTTTCTGCTTCTTTAAGTGTTCTGTGACTTCCCAATTGAATTGTGAATTTTCCACTTAGTGCATCTTTAACTGTCGCTGCTGTTGCCGGAGTTGCTTCGTGACTCATATTTGCACCGTGAGCATCTGTCGCAGCAGCAGGCTTACCTGCTCCACCAAACTCTTCACTGATTTTTTCTTGAAGTTTGTGCTCGATATCTGAGCTCTCAACTGTACTTGATTCTGGATTCGCTTTAATGCGTGAGAGTTCTTCTTCTTTATTAGATAAAAGCTCTACAACTTTCTTCTGGTCTTCAGGTGTAATCCCCGCCATTTCCATCGAATAGTTTTTTCCAATTTTCACCCCTAAAACAAATGAGGTGACGGCGATTAAAATCATGAAAATGAAAATAAGCGCTACTTCTTTTTTAGCAAAGACATACAGTTTTGTTTTTGAATCCATAGATAAATTATAACGTGATCTCATCTAGTTGCAATGGACTTTTTTTACCTTAGTTCATCCTTTGGACCACTCTCCCAACCCCAAGATACCACTTTCAATACCTTCCGTAATGAAAAATACGGCATCTCTCCTGCAATTTGCCCCTACAACCACAGGGGGCATCAAATGTTAAAACTAAAAAAATTCGCAAAACTCACTAAAAATCAAAAAGGCCAAGGGGTCATGGAGTACGTCATCATCTCCAGTCTGGTCGGTATCGTTTGCATCACCGCAGTTAAAGGTTTCGGAGACGTTATTAAGAACAGAGTCGAAACGATGAAAGAATCAATTGTTAAAAACATCAAGACGTAACCAGTATGATTCTGACTTACATCCTTACATTTAGTCTCCTTATTATGTCGGTCATTCGCGTCGCTGACGCTTTTCTTTGGGGCGACAAAAAACTTACAGAGAAGCGCTCAAGCTTCATTGAGGAAACAAAAAAGTCTCACAAAGGCGGCAACATCACTCTGATGGCCGCCCTTTTAACTCTAATGATCTCCGCCCTCTTAATGTTTTTTGCTTTCAAATTCAAAGTCGAACTCAAAGAGGCCCGCTATAGAAAAGACAGCTACCTCTGCTTTCACTACCTCAATATCCAAACTGAAAATTACTTCAGCGACATGGTGAAATTCAACTGGGCCATAAGGACTGCTTTCGCCGCAACATTTTCTGTTGTGGGAACGGCCCAGGCCGAAGCTGTATGGAACGCTTTAAAGATCGCCCGAAATGCCAGACATCTTTACTACATTAAAGGCCTGGTTTCGAACCAGTACTGCAAAGGAAAGATTTCAATTCTTCCCTATCTGCAAAAGCAGCCTTTCGAAACCAACAAAGCTTACTTGCTCTCACCGGATCTAGATGGAACTGCAAAGTTAAAAGAGGAACAATGGAAAATAACTTATTACCAAAAACCAGATGGCATTCGCTTGAACAAATCATTTTGCCTGGAGGCCGAAATGTCTGCCGAAGGCGCCTTCATCCCCAACTTCAAAATCAAAACCCAGGAAATCTCAATGGCGGGTTTTTCACAATTGAAATGCTTATCTGGATTTCAATAATTCTTTTGCTTCTTGTTGCCTATTTCTCTATTCAACAAGTCTACGTATCTGAACATGTAGTTGTGCAAAAGGAATATCAAAATGAATGGAATAAGCTCGAATCTAAAAGAAGAAATTAAAAAGTCTCACGACATTAAGAAGAAAGAGAAATTTAAATTTATCGGGGCCATCCTCGCTACTAACATAATGGTCGCCGTCCTGTGTATGCCTTCTCAGCAAGCGAAAATCGCCGAGAGACAAAGTCTCAAGACTCTTCATCCCAACTATCAGATGATGGCGCTTCCCCTCCAGGCACTCGTTTCAAACCTCTCTGATAACGATCCTGAAACGCCGGTCACCTTAATCACCAGAGATAAAAAAGTTATTGCTGAAAAAGCTTTCCTTCACGAAGAAATCAAGGCCTCTGGAGAGCTCACTCAATTCAAAATTGAAATATCCAACGCTGATATAGCGAAAGTCGGCCCGGCCACAGAACTTGGTGTGATAGCTGTCCCTTATGTGGAAAATAAAAAAATCAAATCCATTAAAAGAGGATCAAAGTATGAAGTCTCACTTTAAATGCCTGCTCATTGCCACCGTTCTCGCCTGTTCAACAAAAGCATTTTCACGCGACGTGATTTTAATTGAAAATCTCGCGACGGAAGAATCAGGCCAGATGCTTTTAAATATCATCCAGAAAAAATTCAACATCCCCAGAAAGCTCATCACTTATAGAAGTGTGAACAAGGAATGCATGAAAACAAGTGATTCGATTATGCAGTTATGCTTGAAAGCAAACGGTGAAATGGACATTGTGAAGATAAATAAATTTGTGATTGAGAATACGTTTCGAATTTTTTTAGAGACGGAGGGATAATGAAAATTTTAAAGACGAGAAAAACGAAGCAAGCTGACCGCAACCGAAGTTGCGGTCTAGTACTAAACTATTTTGTAGCAGTTGCTTTAGGAGCAGTAGCAGCGTCTAAATGGATAGCAAACTTAGGCGTAGTTCCTTTGTTTCTGTTAGCAGCTTTTCTCTTTGCACCAGCATTCTTCATTTTTCTTAATCTTCTGTTTGACGTTACACATGTTCTTGAAACCATCGGAAAACTCCTCTATAACCGCGACTATAACCGCAGGATCAACACTAATATTTTACCAAATTTAAAAAATACGAACTTTAAGTTGTCTTTTTTACCGATTCCCAGTCAATGTGTCAAAGGAATCTTTGGTTTTACCCTCTTAAATCTACTGCTTACTGGGGCAACGCTTCAGGCGGAAGACTATATATTATCCCGCGGTCAGTCCATGACTTTAAAGCTCCCGGACATGGTGAGATTTAATGTCGGCAACAAAGAAGTCCTCACATATAAGCTAAATGAAAGTAATAAGACCCTTTTAATACGCGGGACTAGTCTTGGGGCCAGCGAAATCCTGGTCTGGACCAAAGGGCAACCAGCACCGGTTGAGCACCAGATCTTCGTTATTTCTAAAATCCAGGAAGCGAAATTCTTACACCTTGCACAAGTCTTAGGTGGACTTGGTTTAGAAACAAAAGTCCGTCTTCCCAATCTTCAAGTCAGCGGTGAAATCACCTCACTTAAACAATATTTACAGTATAAAAAGATTCAGAATCAAAATGCGGACATCATTTTGGATGAAGCGACTTTAAAAGGTGATTTAAAAAGAGAGATCCTGGCCGAAGTGTTTCAGCTCTTTTTTAACGACTATAAAGACTCCCTTCAATGCCAGGTGCATTTTTCTGAACTCACTTGTCTATATCCGGCCAACGAAGCTCCGAGTGAATCTCTTAAAAAACATTTAAGCGAAAAATACCGAGTGATCTTTATTGAGCACAATAATCAAAAACTCAGATCGAATTATTCTTTTAAATTAAAACTTATTCAACTTGAACAAATGGATGGTGAAGAACTTCGTTTGGGACTTGAGCAGTTAAGTGCGAGTCTTGGTGATTTACTTACTATCCCTCTTAATAAGATTGTCGAAAAAAATGCGGTTTTGCTTGCTCAGAAAAAAGTTCAGATGAATACACTTGCTGAACCAGTGGGATTGATTCGTCCGATGAGTCCTGCTGAGTTTCAAATCGGGGCCGACGTTCCTTATGTGACTACAGGGAAAGATGGTTACGTGACTCAGACTCAGTGGCAGTTTGCGGGATTGCGAGTGAAAATTACGCTGGAGAATATGGGAGAAAAAGTCAAACTCACTTATGAAACAGAATTAACCAAACCTTCAAATGATACCAATGGATCGATCAGTGGAAATAAAGAAAAATCATCTATCGTTATTGATTTGAGTACGCCGACTCAGATCTTTCAGATTTCACTTAAGACAGAGGCCAAGGGCGTGGATCAAATGCCGTTTTTAAATCGCATCCCACTTTTAGGAGAGCTGTTTAAATCTAAGAGTACGCAGAACAATTATAAAATGATTACGGGAATTATTGAGGTAAAAAACCATGAATAACCTATTAGTTGATTATCAACACGACATTCTCATTTTATTTAAGAATCATTACCGCAGAATGATTACTAAAAGTGTCGACGTGTCGTTTAATGAAATTCTTGAAGCGACCATGATGGATTTAAATATTAAAAAATCATCTTCGAGTGATACAGTTTTCCTCGAATCGTGGTTTAACAATGTTCATCACCAGATTTATTTTCAAAACTTTACGAAAAATGCTTTTACCGAAATTATTTTTCACTCTCACAAAAGTGTTCAGGTGATTGGTTTGCATGAAAAACATAGTTTTGGTCTTGAAGATTTAAGTGCGGAAGATTTTCAACTGAGTCTTGAAGTTTTAGCTCTTAAAAATCAGGTGAGCTGGAATTTTCAGGAACCGTTTTCGAGTTTTAATGTTCGTTTAAATGATTTAAATTTAAGAGCAACGTTGATTCACTTTTCCACATCATCGAATGCGAAGTCAAAAGCATTCCTTCGCTCCATTCCAACCAATACTCCTTCAATTGATTTATTTAAGCTGGAAGAATCCCCTCTTGAGATCTTAAAGAATATTATTTCTGAAAAAAAGAACGTGCTTATTTCCGGTGGAACTGGTTCGGGGAAAACGACATTGCTTAGAAGTTTGCTGGCCCTCATCCCGGATGAAGAACACTTAATCGTTCTGGAAGACACTTATGAAATTTTAAATCATCATCCAGGACAGACATCTTTTCTTGCCAGTAAAGAACAAAATAATAAATCACTCAAGGACTATTGTGCTTATTCTCTCAGGATGAGTCCTGACAGATTGATTGTGGGAGAAATGAGATCAACTGAAGTGGTGCCTTTCCTTCTGGCCATGAACACCGGCCATAAGGGGCTTATGAGCACCATTCACGCCAGTTCAGCGGTCGATGCCTTATCTCGTATCTCACTTTTATTTTCACTGTTTTCTGAGTCTAACGACATCTCGTTTGCTCTGGTGACAAAACTCGTTTGTAAGAACGTCGACTACGTCATTCATATGGAACACAAAAAGATTATTGAAATATGCAGAGTCATCGGCTCAGACGCCGAGACTCCGTTTTATGAAAGATTGTATAGTGCTTAGTAGTGAGTGACTAAAATTTCGTGAGCTTTGATCAGAGCAAGTGTCGGGTCAGAGTTCACAATTTTAAAGCTTACTGAAACTGAAGTCAGATCGTAGAAATCAAAAGAAGACTCACCTAAATAAGAGCGTAAATCAGCAACTAAATGGGGAGATTGATCTAAGTGGCATCCGATAAAAGAAACTATGCCGTACTCTTTCTTTTGTAAGAAAGTGACTGCTTTCAAAGAGAATTTTCCATCCTGGTATTTTGTCACAGTTGTTCCACCTGCTTCCGGGTGAATACTTGATCCAACGAAAACCGGGATATCTTTTCTTTTAGTTGGCAGAAGAGTTGTCGGGAATAAAACTTTCGCTCCAAGAGTGGCAAGCGCAGTGGCTTCATCATACGACAGAGTCGCAATGAATTTTGCATTCTTAACTAAACGTGGATCAGAACTTGCGATCCCTGCAACGTCAGTCCAGATTTGAACTAAAGTGGCATCAATGGCCTCTCCAAAAAGAGCTGCTGAGTAATCAGAGCCTTCTCTTCCAAGGGTTGTTGTATTGCCCAGAAGGTCCTTCCCAATAAATCCTTGAGTCACGATAATTGAGTCTTTATTTAAGTGCGGATAGATTAATTCGCGCGTTTTTTCAGCAATCAAATCAATTTGTGGTTCTGCTTTTTGAAACTCAGAATTGGTTTTAATAACATCTCTGGCATCAAGTAACGTGACCTTGTGATCTGGCATACGCAGGCGAATCAAATCAGAAACTAAAAGCGAAGACATGCGCTCACCAACACTATAGAGCTGGTCCATAATTTTTGGTGTGAACATGCGGGCATTCGAAATTGTTTCTCCGATGAGTTCTACTTCATCGTACAAATACTTTAGCTCTGAGTGAACCTCTTCACTTGAGAAGAGTTCGTTTGCAATTGTCGTGTGGCGATTAGTGAGTTCTAAAATCAATGATTTTAGGGTCTCACTATCGCCGCTAGAAGCGGCGCGAGCGATAAACTCTAGCTGGTTAGTTGTATTTTGAGTGGCAGAGATAACAACGATTCTAATATCGGGGTTTGCATCTACCACGTTAGATACACGAAGCATGGCCTCGGCATCTTTAACACTACTTCCACCAAATTTAGCGACGATCCATTTCGACATTGTTGCCTCTTAATCTCTCGTAAGTTTTTTGTAAGAAGTTTTGCTTGGAATAAGAGCTTTATCACCAAGACGTTTTTTCTTATCTTCTTCATAATCAGAGAAGTTTCCGTCGAAGAATACAACCTGGTCACCTTCGAAAGCTACCATGTGAGTTGCAATTCTATCTAAGAAGAAACGATCATGGGAAATAACAACGGCACAACCTGCGTACTCCATTAGAGCTTCTTCAAGTGCACGAAGTGTGTTTACGTCAAGGTCGTTCGTTGGCTCATCCAGAAGTAAAACGTTTCCTTCTTCTTTTAGCATCGCTGCTAAGTGAACACGGTTTTTCTCACCACCAGATAATTCTTTAATGCGTTTACCTTGGTCTTCACCGTTAAAGTTGAAACGTGAAATGTAAGCGCGAGCGTTTACTTCGCGGCCACCAAGTTTTAATAACTCTAATCCACCTGAAATAGCTTGAAGAACTGTTGTGTCAGGATCAAGAGATCTGTCCTGGTCAACGTAAGCAAGCTTAACTGATTCACCTACATCAATTGTTCCTTTTGTAGGCTGCTCTTTTCCAGTGATCATGCGGAACAGTGTTGTCTTACCAGCACCGTTTGGCCCGATAACACCAACAATTCCTCCAGGAGGAAGTTTGAAATTTAAATGTTCATATAAAAGTCTATCGCCATAAGCTTTAGCGACATCGCCAAACTCAACAACTTTTTGACCAAGACGAGGCCCTGGTGGAATGAAGAGTTCGTTCGTCTCGTTTCTCGATTCTGATTGAACTTGCTGACGTTTTTCGTACTCTGCAATTCTCGCTTTTGATTTTGCCTGACGAGCTTTAGGAGCAGCACGGATCCACTCCAACTCTTCTTTAAGGGACTTTTGTCTTTTTGATTCAGTCTTTTCTTCTTGAGCTAGACGTTTAGATTTTTGCTCAAGCCATCCAGAGTAGTTTCCTTCGTATGGAATCCCTTGACCGCGGTCAAGTTCAAGAATCCAACCTGCAACGTTATCTAAGAAATATCTATCATGGGTAACGGCAATGATTGTTCCTTTATAACTTTGTAAATGTCTCTCTAACCACCAAACAGTTTCAGCATCAAGGTGGTTGGTAGGCTCATCTAATAAAAGAATGTCTGGCTCTTGAAGAAGAAGTTTACATAGAGCAACCCTTCTCTTTTCCCCACCTGAGAGAACTCCACACTTTTGATCAGCAGGAGGACAGTTTAGTGAATCCATTGCTAGATCAAGACGAGAGTCTAAATCCCAAGCATTGGCAGCATCAAGCTTATCCTGAAGGTCAGCTTGTTTTGTATAAAGTTTTTCCATCTCAGCATCAGTATGCTCTTCACCAAAAGCTGCGTTGACTTCATCGAACTCACGAAGAAGATCGACAACATGTTGTGCTCCTTCCTGAACCACTTCTCTTACTGTTTTATTCGGGTCAAGTTGAGGATCCTGTTCAAGGTATCCAACTGTGTAGCCTTTCGATAAAGTTGTTTCACCTAAGTGGTCTGTATCAAGCCCTGCCATGATTTTTAAAAGTGTCGACTTCCCTGATCCGTTAAGACCAAGAACACCAATCTTTGCACCGTAGTAGTATGAAAGGCGGATGTCTTTTAAGACATGTTTTTGTTTATAAACTTTTCCGACTTTATTCATATTATAAATAATTTGCTTATCGTTCACGTATGACATGATTTTTCCTGTTAAAAGAGGTTCGACTGAATAGTTAATTTACCTAAAAAAGTGCTATTGTTCCATGGGTAAAACATTTATTTTTTTCAAGGCATCTATGTAGAGATGTGCCATGGCCTGATTGCCTACTCCATTGGGATGGTAATCTTTATTGGGTATAAGCACTTCTTCTGCGACATGAACTCGCTCAGGAAGCGTGATGACGGTTATTCCAGCTGTTTCTAGTTTATTTTTCAAACTAACAAAAAGCTGAGGCCCAATCTGCAAGGCCGTATCTCTCATTGAAACAATAAATTTCCCTTGAGGAAAATGCTCAGAATAATTCAACTTCATGCGTTTAAAAAGTTCTACTACCAATTGAGTATGATCTTCATTGAGGCGAGGTAAATCAATAATGTATTTTCTAAGCCAAGTGCTACTATTGATCAGTCTGTAAAACCAATAGACAAAAAAACGGTCTCTAAAGGTTCCTTGACGCACAAGCTTATTATTTTCTAATTTGTAATAGGGTGATTGACCTCTATCCCAAGAAGAATAGTCAAGACTTCCAATGATCCTTTGCAACATCCAACCATTCTCAAATGCATAAATAAAAACACCTTCTTTCTCTTTGATCAGAGTGTGCCATGGATAAGAATCCATCAAGGCCATCGTGTTGTGGACGGCCCCTCCTCGCATCCCAAAATTATAAAAATGCGCATTCGTTTCAAACGGAGCAAGCTTAGCGACAATGGTGTCTCCATCATTGCAGCCTTCTCCAAAGACCGTTGAGTCTCCAGCTATGATAAAATGCTTCTTTGCTTTGGGGTTTACTAGTTTTTGATTAATGTCTCTGAGTCCAAAGGCGCCAATGCTATAAGTAACATCGTAACCTTGTCCCTGCTTATCAAATTTAGAGTGCCTGACCCTCGTCTCTGGATAATAGGTAAAACCCACATCTTTCTTTAATTTATCCCGCACTTCATAATTAATTTTTGTATTGTATGTGATGGACTCTGTTGCATTTAAATGCTCGCCCCCAATTTCTTGAGATGTATGCACAACCACAGTCTCTGAATAAGACTGCCCACTCAATAATAAAAAAGAAAAAACAAGACCAATTAAACGCATACTTTATTAGCAGGTAACCAGTGTTTTTTGTCTACACCTAATTCTAATTTAATTGCATAAAGTATTGGAAAATTGAATAGAGATAAAAGAAATAGGCCGGAAGAAAAAAGAAGGCCGTCACGCAAAACTTAAGTCCCTCAACGCCTTTATTAAATTGTTCGAAACCATTTTCTTTTAAGCTCCACAACTCTTTGATGATTTCCTGAGATTCTACTTTAGGAGATATACCGTTTTCTTTCCAACGATTCACCAGGGTCACAAGTCTTGAAGCACAGGCAGAAAAGAGTTTATGCTTCATAAGCCCCCCTTCTAAAACGCGTGATTCCGAGAGTGTCTGTCCTACAGGCATCCCTATTTCCACCAGACTTACAAAAAGATAAAGTCTCTCGATTGCTTCTGAGAATTTATTAAAAATATGATTTTTGAATTTTTTAAGTGCTATATTAAAGGTTAAAATTCCAAATATCTGGACCATTAAAATAATCATCAGGTCGGAAGATTTTAGTGGTAAATCGGCCATAGAAGACGAGAAAAAGATAAAGCCCCATGTGGTCATGGTGATCACAACAAATTGTAAATTTCCTCCCAAGAGATTGCTTCGAAGTTTAGTTTCAAACTGTAAATCTTTGATGAGATTTAAGCGCAGTTCCGGAAGGATATTTTTTAAACTGATCCCTCTTTTTTGGTGAACTTCGAGTAAATCAAAAAGCAGTGTGGTGTAGAATTTGTACCGTGGTATTGAGTCTGTCGTGGTTTTCAAACCCATGGCCAGTTTGGCTTCCAAATTAGGAAGAAAACTAAGAAGTTTTTCTCCACTTTTCTGCTCTTTTTGAAAAGGGTTTTTCTCATTCATTTTTTTCAAGTAAGTGAAAAAACATTCAAGAAGATTCCATCCTTTTTCCCAAATACGATCTGGCAATAAAAGAATGCTTGATAGAAGTGCACAATAGATAAAAAGTTTAGTCATCATAAGGCTTCATAGGCAATTATCTGGCCATAATCCCCACTTCACAATTGACGTAAGAATTCATATTTGAAATATTTAGTGCATGAGTGAAATTTCAAAAAACCCAAATGATATCGCAGAAATCGGACGTATTCAGGATAATGATTTATCTGAGTACAACCCCCTTCAAGAAAAGATTGATGATCTTGAAGCACGTATAAAACTTCTAGGCGATATCTGCACTGAAATTAATCCTTATGAAGCGATTCCAGATGAGCTTAAAATGAAGCTGATGGATTTCAACATTCTTGATCTGGATGATCCATTCAAAGTGACTAATAGGCTGCTTATGCTTTTAGAAGACACGATTGATGAACTTCACATCCTAAAACCTTACGACGATACTAACAGCCCGGTAAAAGAAATCCTCTAATGAACAAACCAATACCTAAGGTCAATCTACACCCGGCCTCATGCAAATACTTGAAGCTTGGGCACCCGTGGATTACTGACGACAGTTACACAAAAAAATTCCCTAAAGATGCTTTCTTTTTAATCGGTGTCGATGAAAAGAATCGTCAGGATGTGGCCCTTTTAATTAATGATCCTCAACATAAGACGGTGAAGGCCAGACTATGGAGCTTGGATAAAGCTGAATGGACATTGGATTTTAAGCAGGTTTTAGCAGCAAGAATTAAAACGGCCATTGATTTAAGACGTCCACTTATGAGTGAGCGTGAAAATATCTTTTTGATCAACGGTGAAAGTGATGGTCTTCCGGGATTGTTAGTTCAGTTGTTGAAAAATGAATTGATGATTCAGTACTACGCAATGTTTTGGAAAGATCAGGAAGCAAGTCTGGTTGAACTTTTAAAACAGAACCTTCCAGAAATTAAAGATATCTGGGTACAAGAGAGAAACTTTGATCAGGCGAAAGCTATCAGATGTCTTAATGTAGCAAAAAATTCTTCTGAGTTTACTCTGAAAGAATTTGGACTTAACTACCAGATCAAAATTAATCAGCATTATGATTTTGGTATCTATAGTGACATGAGTGCCATTAGAAAAAATATGCGACCGTATCTACAGAATAAAAAAAGTCTCTTAAATCTCTTCAGCTACACTGGGGCCTTCTCAGTTTACTGCTTGGGTATGGATTTTGATAATGTGGTTTCGGTGGATCTCTCGCCAAAGTATTTAGCTTGGCTTGATGAGAACCTGGCCCTTAATCCGCAATTAAAAAAAGACAACCACTCTAGCCTTTGCATGCCAAGCGAGCGTGCGATGGATAAACTCATTAATGAGAAAATGAAATTTGAAGTGATCGTCTGCGATCCTCCAAGTGCTTCGAGTGATGGGAATAAAATTTCAAGTGCACTTAAGTCCTATGAAAATCTACTTCCGCAAATGCTGGAATTATTAGATGAAGAAAAAGGGCAGATTTTTGCTTTCTTAAACACTCACACTATCAGCTGGACGAAGTTTGAAGAAAAACTTAAAAGCATCGTCGATGCTTCTAAGTTTAAAAATAAAATTATTATTGGTAAGCGCTTTAAGCTCAGCGAAGATTGTGTGCCTCTTAAGGGTTTTCACGAAGGTGATTACTTAAAAGGCTTCCTCATCGAGTTTAAATAAAGCTAAAAACTTTCAGGCGATTGATCCCACCGTCTGGGAATGTTTTCACCTTAATTTGATCAAACATCTTATCACTCTTAATCTCAAATGATTTCGCATTTCCTGCAAAGGCCTTTACGCGCACTTTAGGAATAATCTCTACCCATTCATTATTCACTCGGCCTTCGATGCTCACAAATAACGGGTTGTTGTTTACGAAATAAATGAAGTCCATTTCAATACGATGAACCTTGCAGCCCCAAGCTAGAGACACGATACACTCTTCTGAGTGATCCTTTGCTCTACTTCTCGCTGATTCAAGACCGTCAAACATACTCATTGGTGAATAAGGTGAGACTACTAAAATCGCGGGCCCATAATGCTCGTTACTTGCTTTAACTAGATTTCCACCAAAGGCCATGCTGGCCACATTGATCTCGTCGCCTTTTTTAAAACGTGCAAGATTCTTTTTGATTTCAGCAGCGTCTGGTTTGTACACAATGCTTAATGGTTTTGTAGGAAGCTTGATTTCGTCTTTATAAACGTAGCTTTTGATTTCTTTTTCATCGAGGTCTTTATAAAGACCCAGGCGTGATAAACCACCATCCGGGTAATTTGAAACTCTGATGTATTTAAAGACTAGTTTTGTTGGGTTTGCTTTTAAGGCCATGAAAGCGTGACCTTCAAGATGAGTCTTAGGTGCAATCTCAATCCACTCTGAATTGTTATCAACTTGTCCTTCAACTTTAGCGTACTGAGCTTGATTTCCAAGATGGTACTTTGTAGAAAAAGTAACAAAGTTAATTTCAGAAGGTTTTTTTAATTCAAAAACCATCTGGTCACATTCTTTTTGATTGTGTCGGACTGTTTCCCAGCTATCCATGATCTTTCCTTGTTTCCCAAATAACTTGGGATCAAAGAATGGTTCAAACGGGCTTAGTAAATTAGTCGCACGGGCAAATTTTTGATTTGTGACTTCTAAAACTTTTCCACCAATAGCAAGATTGGTTTTAGATAATGGGTCTAATGCCCCTACTTCAATAATTTCTTCTGGCAGTGCTGGAAGAAAAGCATCAAAGATTAAATTCTTGTATCCAATATTAACCACTTCTTCTTGTGAAAGATTAGACACGTTAAAATTTTCTTTAAACTTCGTGAAATCAATTCCTGAGAAGTTTAATTCTTTTAAAAGCATTTGAGAGATTTCAGAAATAAAAAGTACCGCATTGAGTTCGCCATTACTTTGAATCACAAAACCTTTTCCGATATCAGGACCGTGGAAGCAGTGGATGTAGATTGCTCTGAATCCATCATTGGCACCCTGGTGAATCGCGAGTTTGTTATCTCCAGCTTCGGCAACAAACACTCCCAGTCCCATTTCACTGCCCATGAACTTCATGCAGCCGTTATCGGCCGAATGAAGCATCAATCTTGCAGTGTCGTGACTGATTGGCCCACTACCTGAAAGATTCTGGTAGGCGTCTGTCAGTGCGTTTAGGAATGAGGCCATGCTCTTGCCTGTTCCCATTCCTCCTGCTGCAAAAGCAGGAAACATAAGTCTGGTGCCGGGAACTTCTACGCCTTCTGCTGTAAAGCCGTGAGCGTATTTAGTATTGGGAAGATCTTTTTGCTCGAAACTAAAACCAGGCCAGAAATCTTTTGTGATCTCTTTAATCGATTTACCAGAGTGAGCTTCAATTAAATGCTCAAGAGTGATAAATCCTGCCCCTGAATATTTAAATTTTTCTCCCGGAGGATTAATAACCGCAACTTCACTTAAAAGAGATTCAATTTTAGGCATCTCTCCGTTCGCTGGGTAACCTTTCACATAGTGCATATTAAGCGCACTGTGATTCATCAGGTGCTTAATTTGAACATTGTCGTCTGATAAACGGAAAGTTGATTTAGTATTCTTTAAAACTGTATTAACTGAAGTTTCGATAGAGATATTATTTTTTGTAAAATACTCAATAGCAAAAGCACTGGCAAAAGTTTTACTTAATGAAGCTAGCTCAAACCAGGTATCAGGAGTGCTATCTCCCAGGCATACAGTTTGGATCTCAGGTGTCGCGATGGCAACCATGGCCCCTTTGATTTTGTGCTTATTTAAACTCTGTTGAAACTTTTCATTTAAAGAGTTTAACGGGTGCTCCATCACTCTTTTTTTAGTGATTTCAAAAAGTGCGTTTCTGGCATTATCTAGTTCTTGAGCTTCACTATTATTGATTCTCGTTTTTAAAACAGTAAGGAGCTCTTCTCCACTTTTACCTTTGGCCGAAACCAGGAATTTTACTCCGAATTTTGCCAGGTACTGTTTCCCCAGATCCTTTAACTCTGATTTAACTTTTTCTTCAGTATTAAACACCAGTGACTGCTCACTTGTGGCCATTTTATCCAGAGTTTTTTTGCCTTCACCAATATCACCGTGGAAGCTTGCTGCTTCAATGATGGATTTTTTATCAAACATCATGATGCTTTTTTCGATTGATGATAAATCCACAACTACATTTTTAGTTTGTGATGCCGCGAACTCGAAAGCTCCGCACATTTCGAAGTAGTAATTGAATCTTTCAATCTCACCAGGAATGGCAAACTTCTCTTTATCAATTTTAGAAACAGCTGCCCAAGGGTCTGATGCTTCTCGAACGTATGGGATCGTGAATGGCAGAAGAAGCTCAGTTGCGAATTCCACCGGCTTTTTATCCGTCATTAAACGAATCATTAACTTCATAGCAATCGGGTACCACTTTTCTGTACGCTCATCCCATTTAACCTGAACAATTTTTGTATCGTCAGATAAGTCTTTGCGAATAAAGTGTAGTTCTTCGTGAGCGATTTTCAGGAATTCCTGCAGCGTAAATCTACCGTGGTAAATTTCATGCCACACTTCCCATCTCGAGCGCTCAGCCGTTGCAAGGTCATCCATTACACGCACTGGTGTTCCAGCGATTTGCGCCGGCAAGGCCACGCAGCCATTCCCTGAAAGCCAGTCAGTGATGTACTGAAGCGATTGGAAAATATTATAACGGACTTCATCCGGGTGATTGTTAGCAATGAAGTTTGATTCTTTGATATCTGCAACTAAGAGTGAGCGCACATACATATCATCGTCAACATCAAGACCTGTGATATCCGGGCCGTGAATAAAATCGAGAATTTCTTTATGGTATTTTTTGTCTAATAGACCAGTGACCATCTCATCAAGTTTTGATTTGTCACCTTGTTGATGAAATTTCCATGCTTCCACTAGAGCAAGTCCGATACGCACGAAGTCCGGGTGAGCTACCCAAAATCCAGTCAGGTCGCGCTTCATCTGAGTGATGATATCTTTGATATATCCTTTGATCGTCACCTGGAAAGATTCACTGAAAAGATCAGGAGTTGTCGGAAGGATTCCGTACATACCACCTACTTTAATTCCACCGCGAGAACCAACAACTGCAGCGAGTAGATCGTGAGAGCCTTTGATGTATTTAATAACAATATTTGGGTCGGCCTTAACAGGAATTCGGTAATTGCCGTCTTCTTTAAATAAGCGTGCTGTTGATCCCAGGTAGTCATGCCACCCTAGAGAAGCTCCAGCGAAGTATGGATAAAGTTCATCCATAATTTCATTCACACGTAAAATAGCACGTGGGTTTTCCAGAACGATCATCAGGCGGATTGATCCAACGACGTAGTCTTTATGGATGGCCGCGATCATCTTCTCAGCTGTCTCAAGCATGATGCGAATGTAGCGGGCCTCTTCTTCGTTTTCTAATTTAGGAACATAAAAAGCAAGGGCCTCTTTATTGTGCCAGTTTTTAAATAAGTGAAGAGCGAAGTCATATAAGTGTAATGGGATTGGATTGTTTTTATAAAATAAAAAGAAACATGGCAGAGCAAGGCCCGGAAAGCGCTTGATAGGAAGTGATAATTTATCTTCAGCAAGCTCATAAGTCTTATTTGATTTATCATCGACGACTTTAATTGTTCTATCGAAACAATGTGTAAGGTTTTCGCCGGCAGAAATCAGGTCTTCTCTCAGTGGTGTTTTTGAATCTTCATCGTCTGCTCCCCATTTAGGAGTGCTGATGTGAGTTTTTAAAAGCTCTTCAACGATCTGAGGCTCACCTTTTAATTTTCTGTGATAAGCGTTCATCGCATTGATAGAAAGTTTGGCATTATCAGGTGGCCCAAAAAGAGTCACATGATTGCCTTTTAAGTACTCAGGGATTTCGGAAATAGGTTTTCCTCCACCTTTTTTGGCATACAATGTACTTAATGGCCCGATGACCACGCGTCCGCGAGAGTCTTCATGACCTAAAATTGTTTTATAATCGCTCGATTCGAAATCAATCTTTAAGGATTGATTGAATTTATAACAAGAAGCTGTTCTTTCATCGATGAACTTTCTGTCGAGTATTCTTTGCTCTAAAACTTGGGCCAGCTCGCCTTTTGTTTTTTCATAAAGCTCACATAAAAACTTCATAGACTCAGGAGTTTCTAATCCTCCACTCGCTCCGATATGAACCAGGCCTTCAACACCCTTATAGTTTTGTGCATGCTCTTTTAGAGATGCACAAATTTCAGGGGAAATATAGTCATGATAATATGGTATTTCAAAAGATTTCATTTCTATGTACCTCTATAAGTGCTGTATCCGTAAGGATTCAATAAAAGTGGAACGTGGTATTTTCTATTAACGTCAGTAACTCTGAAAGAGACAGGCGTATTTAAAAAGAATGACTCTTGTCCTTTTGCTTTGTAGTAATCGACAATATCAAATGTCAGTCGGTATTCACCGGCAACATTTGGGCAGTTGAAAACAATTCGGCCATCGGCATTGGTTTTATCTTCAGATAAAACACTCCATGCCAATCCATCATGTTTTTCCAGAACAACGCGGACATCTTTTGCCGCCATCCCTAAGCTCGTATCTAGTATGTGTGTGCTAATCATTTTTATTCTCTTAAAGTTTATAGTTAAAATTCAAATCAGGTTTGCCATTTTCAGTGACAGTAATCTCTTTCGTCTGAACACCAAACACTTCATGCCACACTTCAATTGTGTAAGTTCCAACAGGAAGTTTTTTGATTGTGAACTCTCCCTTAACATCAGAAACAGCAAAAAATGGGTGCTCAACGATCGCAAGGTTAGCCGACATCCATGGATGGATACTACATTTTGCCTGAACGAAAAATTCTGGTTTATCAAAGCGCTTAGAAATGCGCTGATCTTTTTTAGGCATCGCTAAATTGAATTTCTCATTACTTTTACTGATTGAGCGAACATTGTGAAAAACTGGATCGCTGTTAACGAACACAACTTCCTGACCAACTCTCGCAGCTGCCATTCTTGGATGGTAGATGCAATTTTTTTGATTCAAGACAACTGGTTCAGTGGGAACATCAGTATAAGTTTTTCCTTCAAGACCTTTCACAACTCTTACTAAAACGTTTTCTAGTTTTCCGTTGTTGACGATGACTTCATCAGTGAATTTAGATCCACCTTCTTTACATCCACCTGGTAGAGTTAATTTTTTACCTTGAGGTGGTGTTCCTGTAAAAGTGATAAGTCCTTTTACGTCGACAGTTGCATTTGAAGTTGCAGCAACTGCAGAAGCTTCAGGATTCGCAGGTGCCGCTGTTGTCGCAGCAGGAGCTTCAGCAACAGGTGTTTCAGGAGCGACCTCTGCTGATTGTTTTTCAACGGCCACTGGAGCAGGAGTTGATTCAACACTTACTTCAGGGTTATTTCCACCAGTCGTAAAAAACATAACCGTTGCAATAATAATCACACCAAGAGCACCAAAGATTTTTGATCTTCCTGGAGTTTTAAGTCTCCCAACAAAGTACTCTCTGATACAAGCACCGGCACCACTTAAACAAAGCAGGATAAGCCAGTTGTAATCACTTCCATAAGTCATAGGAAAGTGATTTGAAATCATGATCAAAATTACTGGAAGAGTAAAATAAGTATTATGAGTTGATCTGTTCTTAGCGTTTTTCGCCCATTCCTGATTAACCGGTGTTCCACTTTTTGAAGCTTCAACCATTTTCAACTGACGAGGAATAATTCTCATGAACACGTTGGCCGTCATCCATGTCCCAAGCATCCCACCGATGTGGATGTAAGCTGCTCTACCACTTAGTGTTTTACATAAAAGATAAGTCATTCCAAAAAACCATGCCAGAGTCAGGATGTGACCGACGATTGGTTTATCTTTAGTAAGTTTTCTCTCCCATAAAAAATCATAGAAAATCCATGAACCAACTAAAGTAAAAATTCCCAGGCACACGGCCTGAGTGTAAGTGATATTCGATACACTTGAATCCAGAAGATAAGTGGCATCTCCTGTATAGAAAATCATAAAAACTAAAAAAGCACCTGATAACCACGTCCAGTAAGCTTCCCACTTAAACCAGTGAAGATCTTTTGGAACTTTCGTCGGGCCCATAAGTAATTTTTCGACGTGATAAAATCCACCACCGTGAACCATCCAGACTTCGCCGACGTGTCCTTCATTAGTTGATTCCATATTTCTTTGGAATGTACGATCAAGCCACATAAAGAAAATGCTGGTACCAATCCATGTCACTGCAACTGTAATATGCAGCCATCTTCCGATGAGTAGTATCCACTCGTAAAAATCTTGATTCATAAACTTCCTTAACTGATTGAAATATGTCGGCCAATTAGATCATACAAGCCTTGAAAAAAAACCGTGCGAGATGTCGAAAAACGTGTAAATCACTGGGAAAATCTCACATTTGATGATAAATATTCTGGGTAACCTTCACTTAAGGAATTTGTATGATTTATGCTGGATTTTGGAAGCGCGCAGCTGCGTTTATTTTAGACGCTCTTGTTATTTGGGTCATCATGGCCATTCTTCTACTTGTGGCCTTTTTCCCGCAAATCCTTGCCTTCCTTTTAGGTGGTTTTTATCACGTGGTGTTTGAAACTTCTCCACTTCGTGCCACTCCAGGTAAAGCGCTTATGAAGATTGCCGTTTTAAAAGCAGACGGAAGACAGTTAACAATCAAAGATTCAATTATCAGATACGCTCTGTCTTGGGTTTCTGGGATGTTCTTGTGTCTTGGGTACTTCATTTCACTTTTCACAGACAAAAAACAAACTTTCCACGATATGGTTGCTGAAACAGTGGTTGTTGAAGAAACATTTGCAGAAAACAACTTCTGGCAAATTTTCGTCGCTCAATGCAAAGTGATTTTTGGAACTGATAAAGGATCAAACAATTCAGCAGAAAAACGCGTAGACTCTCAATCTCTTGAAGAGCTTTACAACCTTTACCAAAAAGGGATTTTAACTGAAGAAGAATATAAATCTAAAAAAGAAGAGTATTTAAAGAAGCTTTAATTTATTCAGTCACGTTGTATTGAGAAGCAACCTTTTTTAATTCATTATAAAAGGTTTTGTTTTCAAATTTAGTGTCTTGAAAAAACTTACTACGCTCCTCAGGGGGAAGCTTTTCAAGCGCCATAACGAGATTTTCATAATCTTGGTAGTCAATTTTTTTGCTTTCTCCTACAACCTTACAAACGGTCTTAACCTGATCGTATGTTTTAAATTGCATCATACTTAAAGCACCAAGACCGGCCACTCTCTCCGGCATACTTTCATTGTTTATGCGAAAAACACTTTTGGATTTAAGCATCTTCACAAGACGTAAAATCATTACATCTGAAATATACCCCGTTTCAGCAAGCGCCATTAAACTTAAACCTTTTTCTGCATCGCTAATTTTAGAATTTAATAAATTACCTTCTAAATATTTTAAAGTCTTAATATTATCAGGCCCAACAACCGCTAAGGCATAAATCGCCCCTAATCTATTATCGAGACTAGACTTAGATTGAGCAACATCCAAAATCGCATTAATAATTTCTGGGTCTTTAACCTCTAAGCATTTTAGAGCTAGAAGTGCATTAAAATCTGAAAAAACCTTATTGCTTAAATCACTCTTCTTTAGATTAATATTATTTTTTGCATTATAACTGCAAATTGCATCACGGGAGCCGACTGATACAGGAGGTTGCAAATACGTCAACATTGCCTTTTTCTCTGTATCTAAATATTCGCTTTTAGAAATAATATTCAACTTAAGCGCGAAAGAAGCAATATCGAGTTTACCAAATCCAGTTTTTGCTGAATTATAAAGATTTTGAATTTTCGATTTAATAACCGAATTGTTTTCAATTCTCTCTAATAATCCCTCACTCAGCGAAGGTTTACTGTCTAAATAGTCACTGATCGCTGGAATGTAGAGTGAAAAATTCTCATCACTTAATAGATTTAGAATATGCTCTATCCCGTCCTCTTCATTTAATTTATCAGACTTTAACAAACATATATTTTTTAGCTTTTCATAAGCAGGGTCTTCAACCGACAACCCACTTAAACCTGAGCATGTAACTAATAGACCAGAAGTTTGTGCAAAGTTTGTTACTTTTAAAACATTGGCCAAGCTTTGATTTTGTTGATTCCATTCTGTAAATTTATTCATCAATGAAAGTGCTCTTTTAATCTCTACTTCATTTAAATGGGAGTAGTAATCCGGGTTTTGCTGATGATATTTATTTAACATGTGTTCAATGTTTTTTCCGCTGGGTCCAACAGAATCAAAACCATAAATATGAGGAACATTTTTGAATGCTCTCTTCATACTATCTTCAATTGAAGTTCCTACTGAACCATATCTTTGCTCAACTGTTCTAGTGGCTTCACTTAATGGAATATTATCGGCGAGCAAGATATCTAAATACTGAGAAGCAGTTCTGTTATCTTCTTCTTTTTTTGCCAGCGTATTACAACCTAATAAAAAAACTTCTTTCGGATTTTCCATTATGCCCTGGCAATCATCTGAACAAGATCTCTTTTCTAACTCATTTAAAGGAAGAGTTAGTCCAGTTGATCCAAAAAATTTGCCCGCAAAATGCCCCGAGACAACTAAAATATCGCATTTTATTTTAGAGTCACATGCATTCTTAAACCAAGAATCATTTTTATTCGTGTCATTACTGATAGGAGCAAATTCATGAAAATCAAATTTTCCAGCATTTTTTCCACTCGATAATTGTTTCTTAAAAACATTCTTCTCTTCACTTGAATTTATAGTAATGAAACAAGCATTCATCTTGTCGGAAACAGCAAACGCAATTTGTTGGAAGGATATTAAGAAACAAAAAAGGAACATTCTTTTGGAAAGCTTCATTGCTCAATTTTAGCATAATCCAGTAAATCGTTATTTTTATTTATAACCAGGACTATTTGGAATTTTTTACCCCTGAGATTAGATTTCACAGAGATAGATTAGGCAAAAAAAAGCCTCCCAAAAAGGGAGGCCAACTTTTAGATTTTAAGATTTAACGATTCTCGTTCTCCACGCCCTAATATCCGGAGCGAGGTAGTCATACTTCATAGAAGCTAGTGTGTATGAAGCGTATTCGTAATCAGTCGTGTGAGTTAAACACTCAGTCGGACAAACTGTCGTACACAGTCCACAGTACATGCAAAGAGCAGTATCGATAGTGTATTGCTTAAGATCTAAACGAATCGGAGTTCCATCTTTCGTTTTAATTTTTGGTGCATCTGTTGGTCTCTTCACTGCCGCGATGTAGATACAGTCTACTGGACAAGAAACCGCACATTGAAGACATGAAATACAGTTTTCAGCATCGTTATAAAGACGTGAACGTGAATTGCTTGGAAGCTCTTCTCTTACTTCTGGGTATTCGATCGTAACTGTATCTCTCCCCCATACATATTTAAAAGTAATTCCCATACCAATCGCTGTCGATTTAACAGCGTAGTAAACGTTTTTAAACCACTGAGAAAAAGTCAGTTCTGGTTCAATGTTTTTCTTAAGGTGAATCGTTTCCATATTTATTCCCTAATAATTATTCTTTAAAATCCGTTTATACTTAACGATCTACTTCACCTAATACGATGTCGATACTTCCTACAGAAGCAACTAAATCGGCAACCATCTGCCCTGGAGCAATGATAGGAAGCATAGATACGTGAGTAAAACATGAAGACTTAACTTTTAATCTATATGGAGTTTTTCCACCGTCAGAAATTAGGTGGTACCCTAACTCTCCACGAGGACACTCAGTTCTCATATAGATTTCACCAGCTGGAACTTTGATGATCTTTGAAACTTTCCCCATGATAGGGCCTTCTTCAATTCCTTCAAGAACCTGACGGATGATTTTGATCGATTCGAACATTTCGAAAATTCTAACGTAGAATCTATCCCAGCAGTCTCCCACTGTTCCTTTTTCTCCTTTTCCAACAACAACGTCGAAATCGAATTTTTCATAAATTCCGTATGGACGATTTTTTCTTAAATCCCAGTTTACACCAGAACCACGAAGAACCGGCCCAGTAGCTCCGTAATCAAAACATTGCTCTTTTGTAAGAATTCCAACGTTAGCTGTTCTTTCGATAAAGATTTTGTTTTCCCCAACCAGGTCGAAGTATTTCTTTAGTGCACCTTCGAAGTAGTCACAGAAAGCAGCGATACGTTTTAATTGATCGTCGTTTACGTCATTCCATACACCACCAATCCAGATGTAGTTATAAAGCATACGAGCACCTGATAATTCTTCAAGAAGTCTCAGGATTTGCTCTCTATCTTGAGCAGCATAAAGGAAAGGAGTGAAAGCTCCCATATCGATTGCATACGTACCAAAATAAATTAAGTGAGAAGCAATACGTTGCATTTCTGCAACCATAACTCTGATGTACTCAGCACGTTTTGGAACTTCAGTTCCCAGCATTTTTTCTACTGTTAAAACGTATCCAAGCTCCATCCCCATTGCAGCTACGTAGTCCATACGGTCTACGAAAGGAATAACTCCTCTATAGTCTAAGTTCTCAGCATGTTTTTCGAAACATCTGTGAAGGTAACCAATATGAGGAATCGCTTCTACAACGATTTCTGAGTCAGTTTTAATTTCAAGTCTTAATACACCGTGAGTAGCAGGGTGTTGAGGACCCATATTTAAAGTAAGCAGGTCAGATTTTAAAATCTCCTGATCACCTAATAAGATTTTTTCTTCTTCAACGTGATGACTAGACATTATGCCTCCTCCGCTTCAGTTTCTTCTGCATCGTTTGACTTCCAGCTTGCAGATACTTTTTTAGGGTCGCCAATTTCAGCTTTTAATTTCTTACCGAAGAAGTGATCTTCAGTATTAATTTTATTTGGAGGGTTCACTAGCATATCTAAGTATTTCTCTTGAACAACGTAGTCTTTACGTAGAGGGTAACCTTGCCAGTCATCAGGAGTTAAAATTCTTCTGTGATCAGGGTGACCAACGAAGCTCACACCCATCATGTCGTAAGTTTCACGCTCTTGAAAGTTAGCTGCATTCCAAACCGATACAACTGAATCGATTTTTGGAAGAGTGTCTCTATTATTTCCATTACCGTCTCCACGAGGAAGAGCAGTTTTTACTAGAAGCTCAAGATTCTTTGTATAGTCAGCTAGGATGTAAGTAAGTTCGATTCTGTCTGCGTAGTCGCATCCAGTGATAACTTGAAGAACATTAAATCCTTCGCTCTTTAGAGTTTTACAAACGTCTAAAATTTTTCCTGAATCAACAGTGATTGATGAGTCACCAATTGTTGCAGTATTAACTACAGCGTTGGCACCAGACACGACTCTGTTAAGAGTTTCTGCGATTTGATTATGCATGTTTTACCCACTTATCACGAAGCATTCTTTCGTTTGCAATTTTCTTTTGAAGAGTCATGATCCCTTCGATTAAAGCTTCCGGTCTTGGAGGACATCCAGGAACGTAAACGTCTACAGGAACAACTTCATCCACACCTTTTAAAACGTGGTATCCGTGTTGCCAGTAAGGGCCACCTTTATTTGCACATGAACCCATCGATAAAACATAACGAGGCTCTGGCATTTGTTCGAATAGAGTTTTAATTCTTGTCGCCATCTTAAGAGTTACAGTTCCTGCAACAATCATTAAGTCAGCACGTCTTGGAGTGGCCATGAAAGCTCCACATCCGAAACGCTCAAGATCGTACTTCGATCCACCTGTCGCCATCATTTCGATCGCGCAACAAGCGAGACCAAAAGTCATAGGCCAAAGTGAGTTCTTGCGACCCCAGTTTAAAAAATCATCTACTTTCATCATGACGACGCTGTCTTGCATCTCGTGCTCCTATATTTTGTACGCACAAAGTTCTTTCATTAAATCTTTACAATTATTACACAAATTTTACCGACGGTACTGGTTGTCGTCAATGAAAAGTGAGAGGTAAAGTGATAAAATTAGACGGGTATTTTATGACGAGATGTGCTTTTAAAAAATCTATTTAGAAACAAATCTGTCACAGCGAGATTTGAAATCTTCGAACATAAGACGAAAATCTTGAGTGTCTTTATTGGAGTCGACACTCGCAGGCGCTCTTCCTATCTTATCTTGCATAAGCGTGATGCGGTTTTGGTCGTTTTTACAAACGCGGTCCATAATATTGACGTATTCTTTCACTGCAGCAACGGGATATGGGAGTCCCCAGGCCGAAGATATAAACAAAGCTTCACTATTTGATGCTTGTGGCAATTCCCCTGCGGTAATAGCGAACTTATCCAGGTCCTTTTTCAGGTTATCAAAATGGTTCCCCACTTTATAGAACTCCTGAATCCCCAGCTCCTTTGAAACACTGCCCAGTTTCTGGTCGTAGACCTTCTGGCAGTTCGAACGGGCAAACCCTACCCCAGGAAGCAGCTCCTGAAGGACCTTGCACTCAACCATATAGGCATCAACTTCTCCGCCCCTGCCTTCGACCGTACTTTTAATGAAGTCTTTTAAATGGAATCTTGAATCGTATGGATTAAAAGGCTCGCGGTAAGTGTAGTGAGTAAGCTCGTGAGCGAAGTCTAATAAAGCATCCAGAGTTTTAAGGTGTTTATTAAGATAGACCTTCGATCTGGTTTCATACATGACGGCGGCAGGATTTGAGGCCGCAAAACGACGAATTAAAGTTGTGTCTGTGAGTGAGCCATCCCCGATTGCGACGACATCAAAAAGCGTAAAGCCTTGTTGAGCTGCTTTTTCCGTGGCCTTGGCAATGACCTTTTTCCCAGTAGAAATCTTCTTTAATCCCTCTACCAGACGTCTAAAGTTATCTTCATCAGAACGTCCCGGTTTATACCAGGCCTCAGTGAAGTTTAGGGTTTCTTCGATATCAAACTTAGTTGCAGCAGGGGCCTGACCACCGAAGCTCAACATAGCGATAAATACAGGAATTATTAAAGACGATCTCTTCATGAGTGTCTTGTCGGTAGACACTTGATCGGGCCTTACAGGTAATCTTTACAAACATTCTTGAGGGAATTGCTCCCCCATGTACAATTCCATTGAAATAAAAAATAACTAATCTTGGAAGGCCCTAAAGGCCTCCCCCTTAATTTGGAGCCTTTATGAAATTTGCAATCGTAATGATGACTTTACTTGTATCAGCTAACGTATTTGCTTACTCAATTACTGATTCAACAGTTCTTACTTCTATTTTACCTAGTATCAGTTCTGCCTCTACAACAGGTGGATACCCTGAAGCACTTCAGGTTGTTAATGATGCTCAAGAGTTTTTGCAAAGTGGAGCTATTCATCCGAAGCTAGCGGAAAGAATTAATATTCTTCAAGACAACAATAGCGCCCTATCTACTGGAGAAGCAGTCGATATGTTACTTGCTCGCGCAGAAGAAATTATTAAAGAAAACGAATAAATAAAGACTAACGAAGATCACACACTCTCTTCGTCACAACTTTTGGAGTTATTATGAAATCACTTATCGCTATTCTTGCTCTTGCTGTAACTGCTAACGTATTTGCTTACTCAGTAACTGACTCATCTGTATTAACATCTGCAGCACCATTTCTTTCAAGTGCTACAACGTCAGGTAGTTTAGGAAAAGTTCAGGCAAACGCTATCATCAACGACGCTCAGGAAATGCTACAAACTGGAGAGACTTCATCTTTCCTATCTCAAAAAATTAAAGAAACTCAGGATTTAAACGCAGGTGCTTCAGAGTCAGAAGCTCTAGACATTTTAATTGAATCTGCACAATCACTTCTTTCTAAATAATTAAAAAGGGGCCTGTGCAATCAGGCCCCTTTTATTTTCAATTATCAACTTTATCTAAGCAGCTTTCCCGTGCACCGTTTGATAAAGTTCCGAAGACATCTCTTTTAATACATCCGCTCTATCTGATAAATCTTTTGCCGCTTTTGCTACTGAATGTGTGACACTTGAGTTTTCATTCGTGGCCACATCAATCTGTCCCATAGCATTTGTAATTTCCTGAATCCCTTTTGACTGCTCAGTAGATGCTCTGGAAATTTCGTCAATCAATACATTCACTTTTGAAGTGCTGTCGACCACCTGATCAAACATCGTTCCGCATTTTGAAGCGACATCCTGACTTTTTTGAACTTTGCCTTTGGCAATTAAAACAAATCTTTCCACGTTGGCCTTATTGTCGGCCACGATTTGATCTACCTTTCTAATACTCTCTTCAACGATTGCTGAAATTTCACCGGCAGAACGACCACTCATTTGAGCTAAGTTCCCTACTTCTTCCGCAACAACCGCAAATCCTTTTCCATTTTCACCTGCTCTTGCTGCTTCAACTGAAGCATTAAAAGATAAGAGTTTTGTCTGGAAAACGATGTCGTTAATAACTTTTGTTTTAGCTGCAATGTCGGCAATAACAGAAGAGATCTCGGCAATTTTTCTGTTACCTTCTTCTACCGATTGCATGATCTGATCGTTACCAACACTCACTTCATCAACTGACCTGATCATTTCTTCTACTGCGCGCTTTCCTTCAATAACTGTATCGCGACTCTCCGATGAGAAAAGAGCTGATGAATGGCAATTATCAGAACTCTTTTTAACCATCGCCGTTAACTCTTCAACTGAAACCGAAGTTTCCTGAACGGCCGCTGCCTGTTGAGAGACTGCTGATGATAATGTCTCACTTGATCCGGCCACCTGAGAAGATGTTTGCGCAATTTCATTGGCCCCATCTGCCAGAACTTCTGCAATACGATTTAATGTTGAAGAAATCGCACGTGAGAATAAAAATCCTGTAGCGATTGAAAAAATAAAACCAACGATCCCTAAGACAATAATCGTCTTTTCAGCTTTGGCACTACTCGCTTTTGCACTATCAACCCATTTCACTGCTTCTGTTTTTTGAAATTCTAATAATTCGCCCAGGTCTTTATAAAATTTAAAACGAGCATCTTTAACTTCAGTGCTCATATAAAATTTTTGAAACAAATGTCTTTCTTCAGGTTTTTTTAATAAGGCCAGCTCCCTTCCTTTAGCAATATCTGCATTCACCAGTTTCCACGTTGCCATCATTTTATCACGCAGAGGACCCTCGCCTTCAACAAAGGGAGCTTTCTCGTAATCAGCAACAACTGCATTGAACTGCTTCATGGTATCTTCAAATCGCCCAGCAAGGCGCTTTATTTCTTTTTCATCATTGCCCTCAAGAGTGCTTTGAATCATTAAGCTCATCGCTTTATCAGAGATACCTTTTAACTCTTCAAGGTAAATAGCGTTGGGAAGATTAATATTAGAAACGTGTTCATATTTCTCTTTCACTTCCTGCAAACCTTGATAGCTAAAAAAGCCTACGACTGCCAAACAAAGCGCAGACACACAAAATGCTGCTCTCATTTTCCAATTCAAACTTCTTTTTTCAAACATACTTTTTCTCTCCATCATTAGTCGTATGCCTAACAGATCGAAAGAATGAAGAAATACTTAAACATATTCATCTTTGGCCATTCTTATGAATGGGCCTTGAAATTTATTTATTCAATTGCCAGCATTTTTTTAAAGGTGTTTTTTCATTGATTTTTTTGGCAACTCCTATTTGGAGTTTATTTAGAATAACGATGAGATTTATTTGAAAAATTGATTGAAAAAAGCTTATTAAAGCTGCTCTACTTGAACTGCGCTTGTCAAAAATTGAGAAAAATTATTTGATTTATCAAAGCCCACAATCTGACTCACCATTTTTTTACCACGGAAATAGATAAAAGTCGGAAGACCATCGATGTCGCAATAACGATTCAATTCTTCTTTTAAGTTTGGATTGTCTGAAAGATTTAATTCATAAAATGGGATGTCATAATTAAGAGATCGAAGCTCCAGGATCGCGCGGTCACAAGCATCCGAATCATCCTCAGTAATCACCAAAAGAGCATGCGGAATGATCTCTGCTCTTCTTAAAAAATCGCTGAATGTTTTAAGGCGTTGTGCTTTCATTTTGGCAGAGTATTATAAACCGACGCTCATCTCAATGGCCGATTAAAGAACAATGGTTAAATCCATGTAGGCCATAGCTAGGCACAAGAATCCCTTGAACTTGTCTGTAAAGAAAGGCCCTAATTAAGAGATTTCACATTGCACGAAAAAAACCTTTAAATTGCCCTGTATTCCTCTTGAACTATTTATGGTTTTTTCTAGTCAATAACGCCGATCCCTTTACACACTCAGCTAATCGGGCCATAAGGGCGTTCCAATCTATTTGGTACCCAAATCTGGAGTTTGATAATGATTGTCAGCTTCAGATTTTTCTTAATTATTTATTAAATTCAGATCCTTCTTTATAAGCCGATTAATGATTAAACATCGAGAGGAATTATATGAAGAACTTGTCAGTGACCAAGAAACTACAAATCGGAATTACTGCACTTGTGATTCTTTCTTCTATCAGCTCGCTGGTCAATTACATGGCCTACCAAAAAGTGGCCCGTGCCTATTCTGAGTTCACTCATTTAAATGATGCCAGTCGTGAACTTAATTATTTTACCAATCTTCTTACCAACAATACCTTAGGTTTTATGGATGCCATTGTTGATAAAGACTCCGGAACCGTTGATAAAACAATTACAGATAAAAATGATGAGTTTTCTAAATGGATAAAAGATAATGGAACGCCATTCTTAGCGCATATCAAATTCATTGATCCGGCATTTGATGAATCCGCTTTTACAAAAAAAATAGAAAGTTACTCGTCAGCTGGATCGAATATGATCACCGATATTAAAAATAAAAAAGTTGATGAGTTAGGTAAATATGATGACGTCATTGATGGATTAAATGAATCCTTGCAGGTTGATATTGCAAAAAAACTCAATCTTGCCAATGAAAGATTCAAGGCCGCATCAGTTGAAGTAGAAGATGCTCAACAGATGATTTCAAAAAGTTCAATCATCTCACTTCTCTCAGTGCTCCTTTGTGGAATTCTCATTGCGACTTATGTGATCCGCTCGATTAAGATGACACTGGATACAGCAGGAAAAAAACTCACAGAAGGAACTGACACCGTTTTAAAAAGTTCTATGGAGTTTGCTGACCTGGGAGTCATGATTAAAGACTCAACAAGTAAGCAGGCCTCTTCACTTCAGGAATCAGTGAGTGCTATCGACGAAATTAAAGCAACAGTCGACAGAAATGCTGACTTATCAAATGAGTCCGTCTCGATTGCTGAAACGTGCGTGCAGTCTTCGCAAAGAGGTAAAAGTGCTATTCGCGATATGGTGAGTGCCGTTGGTGAAATTGAAAACGACCAGGTAAAAACCACACAAATGCTGGAAGAAACCGCACAGGAAATCAGAGAAATGGTGAATGTGATTAAAGGCATTGGACAAAAAACTGATGTCATTAATGATATCGTTTTTCAGACTAAACTTTTATCTTTTAATGCTTCAGTAGAAGCGGCCCGCGCCGGTGAACATGGAAAAGGGTTTGCGGTTGTCGCTGAAGAAATTGGTAAACTGGCAACGATGAGTGGAGATGCTGCGAAAGAGATTAATGAACTTCTAAGCAATAGCATCCACCAGGTTGGGTCCATCGTTGAAAAAACGGAAAGAAGCTCGGTGGAAATTACGCGATCGAGTAAGGCCAGCATTGAAACCGGTGTTCGCACAGCAAGAAACTGTGATGATGCCCTGATTGAAATTTACGACCACGTAGAAAAAATGAAAGATATGATAAAAGAAATCAATGCGAGCTCAAGCGAGCAGGCCCAGGGGATCAGCTCTATCTCACTTGCCATGAGCCAACTCGACCATATTACCAATGAGAATGTCATGTCGGCAGAGAAATGTGCGACCTCAGCTCACCAACTGAGTGCTCAATCAAAAAGCCTGGAAGAGTCGGTAGATTCTCTATTTGTGGCCATAAAGGGATAAATTTCTAACTTTATCCAACACCGTAGACGAAAAGTTTGTTCATTTCAAAATGCGTCCTTTAGACTTGTTACTTCAACACTGTTTAAAGGATTAAACTTATGAAATTTCTGCTTATGAGTATGCTGGTACTGACAATGACGTCTGCCCATGCTGCAATAACTCCCACTGAATTAGTTGTAAAAGTAAAAGCTGGTAAAGCTGTTCCAAACTTTGGTGCTGATTCAAAAGTTCAAAATCTATTTGGAAATATCTATATCGTAAGAAATAACGATGTTTCTGTTTTAGAAAAACAATTAAAAAACAACCCGAACATTGAGTACACAGAAAGAAACTCTCGCGCAGAGAAGTCTCCTCTACCAATGCCGGTAGCATCTCCTCTTGATGTTGAAAAATCATTCAAGGCCGTTAATCTTTTTAATGACCCTAAGGTTGATAAAATCTGGTCATTCAATGATGCTGATAAAAATGGTGTTTCAGTAAACGCTGCTTACCAGCTTCATGGAACAAGCGCGACATCGACTGTGATCGTTGCCGTAGTTGATACAGGGATTGATTACACTCACGAAGACTTAAAAGATGTTGTGTGGGTTAACGAGGGCGAAATTCCTGGAAATGGAATTGATGACGACGGCAATGGATATGTTGATGATGTAAACGGAATCAACACTCTTGTAAGAGATTCACAAGGGCGTGCAACAGGAAATAATAAAGACACTCACTCTCATGGAACTCACGTTTCAGGAACGATTGGGGCAAAACAAAATAACGGTATTGGGATTGCGGGAATCGCATCGAACGTTAAAATTATCGGAATCAAGACAGTTCCAAACAGCAGTGATGAAACTGATATTGATGTAGCTGAGTCTTTTATTTACGCTGCTAAAAATGGTGCAAAAATTATTAACTGCTCATTTGGGAAAGGACAGAACGAAGGGAAGAATTTAATTCCTGACACACTTAAATACATTCAGGACAAATATGGTGTTTTAGTTATTGCGGCCGCTGGAAACGATACTTCTGATATTGATAAGTACCCTACATACCCGGCAAGCCATAAGAGTGATAACCTTTTAATTATCGCTTCAACGACTAAGACAGGTGCTCTAAGTTCATTTTCTAACTATGGTAAGGTGAATGTCGATGTAGCTGCTCCAGGCTCAGACGTGTTCTCGACAACTCCAGGTAACAGATACGCTTCGATGTCAGGGACTTCAATGGCAAGCCCCACAACAACTGGTGTAGCTGCTGAAATTCTTTCTCACTACCCTAACCTTTCACCACTTCAGTTAAAACAAGTCATCATGGACTCTGTGAACACTGATTATCGTTACAAAGATAAAATGATTACTGGTGGAAGAATTGATCTTCTAAAAGGTTTAGAGTTAGCTAGATCAATCAAATAACTTAATCGTTACTATTGTCTTCGCTATTATTTGGCGTTGATTCTTTGGGGGCTTCGGCCCCTTTTTCTTTATCAGCTTCTTCTTCACTATCAAACTTTAAAGAAAAGAACTCTCGTGATTTTTCTTCCGGTGTCTCGATTGGTTTTAATTCAGCTTTTACATCAACCTTAGCTATCGCAATCGGTGCACGTCCTCCCATAATTCTGCGCTGACGGCGGCTGATATAGCGGCTTGGTTTATCAATTCTAAACCTGATTGGATTTGGTAGTACAGCGGCCATCAGTGCGGCCTGAGAAGAGTTTAGTTTGGATGCTGGCTTCTTAAAAAATTTCTGAGCTGAAGCTTCTACACCGTAGACGCCTTTACCTTGCTCAATAACATTTAAGTAAACTTCCAGGATGCGCTCTTTAGGCCACAGGGCCTCGATCAGGACAGTGAAATAAGCTTCCATTCCTTTTCTAAGCCAGCTACGCGAAGGCCACAGAAAAACGTTCTTAGCTGTCTGCTGAGAAATCGTGCTCGCCCCTTTTTTCTTTTTGTGAGTTTTATTATACTGCATGGCCTTTTCGATCGCTTCGAAATCAAAACCATTATGTTGATAAAATTTGTAGTCTTCTGCTTTAATAACTGACTGCTGCATAGGCTTAGAAATCTGTTCAATGGGTACCCATTTTTTATCAATACCTACGAACTTATCTTCAGTAAAAACTGAGCCGATGCTACGCCAAAACATTAGTGGAGTGTAAGGAACAGGAACAAAACGATAGAAAATAGTAAGACCAATACTAAGAATCAAAAACCATTTCACAGTTTTTAAAAAGATAATTAGTCCCTTTAAAAAGGGGCCTCTTGGGGGCTTCACAGTAGTTTCACTCATATAGGTATGAGATTACCATGAAGCAAAAATATTTTGTTATTTTTTTATGTTCATCAAAGCTTCTAAAAGCTCTGGGACCAGTCTTCTTAAGTGAGCTTCATCTTCTTTAGAAAATTGCTTAAAGACCTCGGCCTCCAATTCACTTCTAATAGTTCTAATTTTTTCCAGTATGGCAGCACCCTTTGCTGTTAGAGAGACAAGCTTAGAGCGACGGTCCGTAGGATCTACGTCGCGCTTTACCAATTTAAGCTTCTCAAGTTTATCAATGATTTTTACAATTGTTGCTTTATCTATCCCTAACTCCTGTCCTAGAGTTAATTGATTAACGATTGCTCCCGTGTTGAGCACATAGAGTATACCGCAATCAGGGGCCGCAAGTTCAAGCTTATAGAGATGCCCATCTTCCATTAAAGAGCGGAGGATAATTCCTGTTTTATAGAGGCTATAGCCAAAGAATGTTTTGAGTCCCGGATGAACCCTCGTCTCATATTCTGTTAGCTTATCTGTCTCAATGTTTTTTGTTTTTGTTACTTTTTTTCCCATCAATAGATTCTATCACAAATAGTTTGCAACGCAAACGATTTAGGAGTAAAACTGATTTATACGAGGTTAATATGCAAAAAAATATACTATTACACAGTCTTATTATGGGTTCGGCGATGCTCCTTACAGGCAGCGCGAACGCTCTTACATTACAAGAAGCAATCAATGAAGCTCTTGGAACTTCTCCAGTAGTACAACGCTCGCAAAGTGTTGCTGATGAAGCGAAATGGAAAAAAGTAGAAGGATATTCTGGATACCTTCCAACGTTAACTGCGAACGCTACTTATCTTTTTGATAAGAAGTACGCTCTCACAAACGTTGCTCTTGGTGGTAATGAAGTCATCGTTCCACAAATCATTCCTAATAGTCAGTTGGTTTTAACTGGGACGTATCCACTATTCGAAGGATTCGCTAGTATGAATCGTCTTCGCTCTGCTAAAGAAGGCGCGAATGCAGCCAACGCAGAATTACAATGGACACAATTTAAAACAGAAATGGATGTGACTCTTGCCTACTATAAAAATCTGGCAAACAAAACGCTTAAGGATGTAGCTGCACAGAACTTAAAAGTTCTTCAGGATCACTTAAAAGACGTTAAGCTTTTCAAGTCTAGTGGTATGGCGACGAACTATGATGTTTTAAGAGTTGAAGTTCAGGTTTCAAATGCAGAGACAGATTTACTCAATGCTGATGACAACATCACAATTAGTGAACAAAATCTTGCAGAGCTTTTAGGTAAAGATAAAGCGGACATAACAGTGTCTGGTGAACTTCCTATTTTAGATGAATCAATTGTTAAAAACATTAGCGATGCTGATGCTCATAATCGCTTAGATGTTCAGGCCCTAAAAAGCCGCGTGAATGCGCTTTCATATAATGACAGTGCTAGTGGAGCTTACTTAGTTCCTCGCCTATCTGCTTTTGGACAATACCAATACTACAACAACCTGAATGACTCTCTTACTGATACAGATAAATACCGTTCAGCTTATCAGGTTGGATTACAACTTTCTTGGAACCTTTTTGATGCTGGTGTTTCTTTCTCTAAATCGAAACAATCAACAGAGCAACTGGTTCAAGCAGAAAAGACTTATAGAATCACGGAGCTTAAAGCTCAAAAAGACCTGGAGATCTGGAAGCGCAGATACAACTATTACGCCAATCTTTATAGAGCACGTAACAGTGATATCGCGAGATCTAAAGAAAGTGTTCGTCTTGCTCGCGAAGGACAAAGAGTTGGAGCAAGAACAAATACAGATTTATTAGATGCAGAAGCAGATCTTTACAGGTCACAAGCTGGTGCGGTTAACGCTCAACTTGGGGCTATTGAAGCACTGGTTAATCTACAGACATCAATCGGAAAGAAAGTTTATAATTTTTAGTTTTTAATTTAAAAAAATAGGACGTGACCAATGGACCAGAAAAAAAAGAAAATCATATCTATCGCAGGTACAATTGTAGTTTTACTTGTTGGGTATATCACTTACGAACATTTATCTTATGTAACAACAGACAACGCGCAAATCTTTGGACACAGTCTGATGATGGCGCCGAAAGTTTCAGGGTACATCACTGAAGTTAACGTTGTTGAAGGACAAAAAGTTTCTAAAGGTGACGTACTTGTTCAAATCGATCAGCGCGATTACGAAAACTACCTTAAACAAGCTAAAGGTGAACTAGCCTCGATTGAAGCTCGCAGACGTGATGCTGAAAGAAATTACCGCCGCCTTGTAGACCTTCTGTCAAAAGGTGCAGTCTCTCAACAACAATTTGATACATCATCTGCTCAATACAATGATGTCAAAGCAAAATACGATGCAATCGCTTCTCAAGTAGCGCAAGCAGAACTTAATCTTTCAAATACAAAAATCGTAGCTCCTGTTGATGGATTCATCGCGAAGAAATCAGTTGAAGTTGGACAACTTGCGGCCCCTGGTGTTCCTCTTCTAGGATTCATCGATGCTGGTGAGAGATGGATTATCGCAAACTTCAAAGAAACTGAAATTGAAGGAATTAAACTTGATGCAAAAGTTGAAATCGAAGTTGATGCAATCTCTGGCGCAAAATTCGAAGGAAAAGTAGAAAGTATTTCTTCAGCGACTGGAGCAACATTTACTCTTCTTCCACCGGACAATGCTACTGGTAACTTTACAAAAGTTGTTCAGAGAGTGCCGGTAAAAATCAAGTTTGTTAATTTAACAGCTGACGATGTTATTAAATTGAGAACTGGTTTATCTGCTTTTATTAAAGTTAGTAAACACTAGGTCGTAATATATGGATACAATGTCAGAACCAAATCCAAAAGCTGCGCTGATTATTTTCGTCGCAGTTATGGCCTCGCTTCTGGAAATTATCGATACTTCTATCGTTAACGTTGCACTTCCCACAATGATGGGAAATTTAGGTGCGACGTTAGAAGATATCAGTATGGTTATTACCGGGTATGCGATTGCCAACGCCGTTATCCTTCCTCTTTCAGCATGGCTGGGAGAAAGATTTGGACGACGCAATTATTATCTTGGATGTATCGGTATTTTTACCATTACATCTGTTGCCTGTGGTCTTGCTCCTAACCTTGAATTTTTAATTATCTTTAGAATTCTTCAGGGTCTTGCAGGTGGTGCTCTTCTTCCTACATCTCAAACACTAATTTACGAACAATTTCCTAAAGAGAAGGCCGGTATTGCCGGAGCGATCTTTGGTATGTCAGTAATGGTTGGTCCGGCCCTTGGCCCAGTTATGGGTGGTTATTTAACAGATAACTTCGGCTGGAGATCTATCTTCAACATTAACTTACCTCTTGGTCTGATTGCTTTATTTATCGGGATGACTTGTATCTACGATAGTAAAAAAGAAGAAGGTCAGGCAGCTCAGAAAAGTGGATTCGATACACTTGGATTAATTCTGCTGGTAGCTGGTATTGGATGTCTTCAGTACGCTCTTGAGCGTGGTGAAACTGATGACTGGTTTTCATCTCGGGCCATTACAATTTGTATTATCACTTCATTAATTTCTCTTCCATCATTTGTATGGTGGGAATTAAAAGTTAAAAACCCAATCGTAAACGTTAGACTCTTCAAAGAGCAAATTGTTGTGAACGGTATTCTTCTCATGGGATTACTTGGATTCTATCTTTACGGAGTTCTCTTCGTTCTGCCGGTTTTCGTTAGTAGAGTTTTCAATTACACTGCCACCCAGACCGGAACCCTCTTTATTCCAGGCTCTCTCGTGACCATGGCGCTGATGCCACTCATCGGAAAACTGATGGTAAGTGGAGTGAGTGTAAAAAAACTTATCTTTGTCGGTATTACCGGACTTATGGTGTGTCTATGGACGATGACAGCGCTCTCACCGCTTTCCTCTAAATCTGACATCTTGATCGCACTTTATACTCGCGGTTTCGCTCTTGCTTTCTTATTCGTTCCGATCAACTCGGGGATCTTAAGTCAGTTCAAGGGAAGAGCGATGGGAGAAGTTTCAGGTCTACTGAATCTTTCGAGACAGATTGGTGGAAGTATCGGTATTGCTCTAGTTGGTACACTACTAACTATGAGAGGACACCAGAACTACGTCGATATGGCCGCAAAGGTTTCACTTTTAAATACAAATACTCAGCAAATCTACTATCAAACAGAAGCTGGTATCTCGAAAAAAATGGTGACAGGTGTTGGTATGTTAAAAGCTGATAAAGCTGCCCTTACTTCACTTAAGCATAGACTCGATGGTCAAGTGTTTATGATGAGTTTTAATCAATTGATGTGGATCATTATGATTATTTTCTCATTTGCTTACATTCCTTGGTACTTCTTAAAACTACGAGTGAAACCGACCGGCGTCATAGACGCCCACTAGAGTTAAACACACGTTCGACTATCATTTGTTACTGTTGCAATTATCCTTTCATCCGCTATACTACTTAGTTGTAGTATAGCGATGAATTATGGAAACATTGTGGAAAACAGTTATGAATAAAAAATCACGCTTGTTAGTCCTTACTCTTACCCTGGCAGCAGGTTCTGCTCACGCCGAAAAAATAACTTTTAATCAAGCTATCGATCTCGCTGTGAAAAATAACCTGGAAGTTCAGGCCTCATATGAAGCTTATAAGTCTTCTCAGTATGACAAAAAAAGTTCGCGAGCGAGTTTCTTCCCAAAAATCTCGGCCAGTTTATCTTACGATAAATCCAACACAGAGACTGTGACCTCAGGAACATCATTAACAAGTGATGGTTATACGGGATCACTCAATTTAAGCCAGAACCTCTTTAATGGATTCTCTGACTATGCCAGCTTAAAAATCGCTGATAGTAATATCATGACGAGCGAAGCCAATCTTCAGGATACAAAAGCTCAAATCAGTTACGACTTAAAAAATGCTGTTGCTAATTACACTTATGCGAAAGACTCGTTAGTTCTTTCAAAAGATATTCTCAAAAGAAGAGAAGACAACTTAAGCATGGTTCAACTTCGTTTTGAAAACGGAAGAGAAAATAAAGGTTCAGTGCTTTTATCGAAAGCTTACTTAGAGCAAGCAAAATTAGATTTTTTCAGAGCACAGAATGCGATGAATATCAGTTTAACTTTTTTAAGAAGAGTTTTAAATCTTCCAGAAGAAGCAGTGGTTGAAATTACTGACGTCCCTACTGTGCTGGAAAAAACAGGTGCTGAGCCTGACTACAATGTCATTATCGAAAACACTCCTGCTGCAAAACGATTTAAGGCCACACTTGCCAATGCCAGTGCCACACTTGAGTCACGCCAGTCTGGTTTTTATCCCTCATGGGATGTAAACGGATCCATTGGTAAAACGGGAGATGAATTTTTTCCTAACGATCAAAAAAGCTGGAAAGTGGGAACATCACTTACCTGGTCATTCTTTGATGGTGGAAAAGATTATTACGCGACAA